>JAOZQC010000259.1 GCA_029932425.1 Planctomycetota bacterium
GACGCGAGGAGGTCCGCCATGATGTCGAGGGCCCTGGCGAGCCGCCGGGAGGGCACGAGGATGCCGTACTCCGCGTAATCCTCCCGCGTGAAGGCCGTGAGCCGGCCCCCCGCCCGCCAGATCTCGCGCTCCGCCTCCCCGGTGGCGCGCCGGGCCGTGGCCCGGAAGAGCATGTGCTCCACGAGGTGGGCGGCGCCGGCGAGGGAGGAGGGTTCGTGGCGGCGGCCGGCCCGGACGCAGGCGTGCAGGGCCACGGCGGGGGCGGTGGGCTGGGGCTGGAGGAGCACGGTGAGACCGTTCTCGAGCACCACCCTCTCCGCGGCGGAGGCCCCCGCGGGCGCGAGGAGGAGAAGGGCGAGGAGGAGGGCGGCTTTCTTCATGCCCGGATTGTAGGGCCGAGGTCCCCTTCCGGGGCGAACGCTTCCGCGCCGGAACGTTATCATGGGGGAGTCTTCTTCTCATCGATCAGGGAGGTTCGCATGCGTGGGTTCCAGGGAACGCTCCTGCTCGCGCTGTTCGTTCTCGCCCCCGCGGCCCTCTTCGCCCAGTCCGAGAGGGACCCGGCGGACAAGCTGCGGGAGGTGCGGGATCTCCTCCGGGAGCTCGACAGGCTCAGGGAAAGGGAACCGGCCACGGGGGCGCTCTTCGCCGACACCGGTCTCCGGCTCGGGGTCTATCACGTCGCGGACCTCACGGCCTTGCTGGAGCAGTACGGACATCCCAACTTCCGGCTCCGGGCCGCGGGGACCGAGTTCGACGAGGACGCTCCCCCGTTCGGCAAGGTGGAGCCGGGGGAGGCGGTGTTCGTGGGGATCGAGGATCTCCTCGACCTGCTCCAGGAGAACGTGGTTCCGGAGGCCTGGAGCCGCGAGGGCTGCTCCCTCCAGGTCTCCGGTCAGAACTCGTTCCTGGTACGGGCTCCCCCCGAGGTTCATGCGGCGGTCCGGGAGTTCCTCGCGGAGCTCAGGGCGTCGCTGGGCCGCCTGGTGACCACCGAGGTCCGGATCCTGGGCTTCTCGCCGCAGGAGGCGGCGCGTCGTTTCTCGGGGAGGGGCGCCGTGACGCTGGGCGCGAAGGAGGCGGAGGAGCTGCTCGCCGGGGCCGGGCGGGAAGGGCCGGTGCGGATCCTCGCCTCCGCCCGCCTGACGAGCATGAACGGCCAGCAGGCGATGTTCTACCGCGCCGCGGAGCACGCGTACGTCCAGGACTACGACGTGGAGGTGGCGCAGACCGCGAAGATCTCCGATCCCGTGGTGGACGTGCTGCAGGAAGGCTTCACCTTCCATGTCCGGACCACGGCCCGCGGCGAGGATCTCTGCATCGTGGATCTCTCGCTGCACGTGGGAAGGCTGCAGGAGCCCTTCCGGGTGGTGGAGACGCCGAGCGGTCCCGTGATGGCGCCGAGCTACGCCTTCGCCGCCGTGGACACCACCGTGACCGTCGGCCGCGGAAAGCACGTGCTGCTGGCGGGATGCGGGGGAACCTCTCCCTGGGGGGTGCTCATCTCCGCGCGTTCCGCCCCCTATGCCCCCGCCGCGAAGGGAGGTGGGCGATGAAGCGCCGGTTCCTGGCGGTCCTCCTCCTCGGCGTGTTCCTCTCCGCGGGACTCGCCCTCGACGCCCAGGAGTCGCCGGACTCCGGGAAGCTCGACGACCTCATCCGGAGTCTCCGGAAGGCGATCGCCGAGCAGCGGGCGGCCGGGAAGGGACGCCGCCCGCTCTCCTTCCGCCGGGGCCTGTACGACGTCCGGGACCTGGTGTACCCCCTGGCCGACCGGAGGATGCCGCGGATGGACCTGATCCCCTCCGGAGGCAGGAGGTTCGAGTTCAGGCTGGAAGAGGAGTCGGAGCCCCTCCCCTTCTACGAGGGGGACCAGCTCGTCGACCTGATCCGGGACACCGTGGCCCCCGCGTCCTGGGAGGAGCTCACGGGGGCGAGCATCCGGTACGACGAGGGCATCCTCCTGGTGAGGCAGGTCCCGGAGGTGCACCGGCGGATCTCCGAGCTGCTCGGGGATCTGCGCCGGAGGGCGGGCTCCCGGCTGAACCTGTCCGTCCGGCTGCTCTCCGTGGGCGACGGCGTGCTGCGCGGCATCCTCGGAGACGCGGGGACGGGGGCGCTCCCGGCGGAGGCCGAGGCCCGGCTGGAGCGGGCGCTGGCCGAGGGGCGGGCGAAGATCCTCCGGCGGGGCTCGGTCGTCTGCACCAACACGCAGCGGGTGGTGCTCGAGGACACCACGGTGCGCTCCTACCTCCAGGACTACGACGTGGAGATCGCGCAGGAAGCCACCATCGCGGACCCGATCTTCCAGGTCGTTCCCGAGGGGATCCTGGCGGAGCTCCGCCCGACGCTGGCGGGGAAGGGTGACCTGGTGGTCCTCGAGGTGCGCGTCGTTTCCGGGCGATTCCGGGAGCCGCTGGCGTCGCTGACGACGCCGCTGGGGGACATCGAGACGCCGGTGCTCGATCTGGAGAAGGTGGAGACCACGCTGGTAGCCGCCCCGGGCCGGACGGTGGTCGTGGGCGGGGTCACCTCGGACTCCGGCGAGGGAGGCTGGCTGCTCCTCGTCACGCCGGAAGTCGTCCGGCCGACCGGGAAGTGAACCGGTTGCCGGCGCGGGCGGGAAGGATCGCGAGGATCGCGGGGGCCGCGGCCCTCGCGCTCCTCCTGGGGGGGTGCCTCGACCTCCCGGACGAGACGAAGGACCTGCTCCAGGTCTTCGTGGTGGTCCTCGCCGTGAACATCATCCTGGAACTGGTCCTCATCCTCCTGCTCCTCTTCTACTTTCTTCCCTTCACCCGCCCGAAGCGCCGGCCGCGCCGCCGGCGGTAGGCCCCGTCTTTCGGCGTGACGCGCGCGGGGACGCCCGGTAGCCTCTCGGGGGGCAGCGGAAGGAGGACCTGATCCATGGCCGAAACCCGGGAACGGTGGGACAGCCGCGGGGCCTTCATCATGGCCGCCATCGGCAGCGCGGTGGGCCTGGGCAACGTCTGGCGTTTTCCCTACATCGCCTACGACAACGGGGGAGGGGCCTTCTTCATTCCCTATTTCGTGGCCCTCCTCACCGCCGGGATCCCCCTCATGATCGTGGAGTACGCGCTCGGAGTGCGCTTCCAGGGCTCCGCGGCGAGGTCCTTCCGCAAGGTGGGCCGCGGCTGGGAGTGGCTCGGCTGGTGGGCGCTCATGGTGGGCTCCGTGATCTCGTTCTACTACTGCGTGATCATGGCCTGGTCCTGGCGGTACCTGTACGACTCCGTGGCCTCGATCTTCACGGGGGGCGTCCCCTGGGCGGGTGACCGGGCCAAGGACTGCTTCTACAACGGGGTTCTCCACCTGAGCAAGGGGCCTGGCGAGGTGGGCGGCCTGGTGTGGCCCATCGTGGGGGGCCTGGCCCTCACCTGGCTCTCCATCTGGTGGATCATCCACAAGGGCGTGAAGCGGGTGGGGAAGATCGTGATGCTCACGGTGCCCCTGCCGGTGCTGATCCTGGTGGTGCTCTTCATCCGGGGCGTCACCCTCGAGGGAGCGGCCTCCGGGATCTCCTTCTACCTGACGCCCGACTTCGCCGCGCTCACGAACCCCCGGGTCTGGGTGGCGGCCTACGGGCAGATCTTCTTCTCCCTCTCGCTGGGCTTCGGGATCCTCATCGCCTACGCCTCCTACCTGCCGAAACGATCGGACATCACGAACAACGCCTTCATCACCTCCTTCTCGAACTGCCTGACCTCGTTCTTCGCGGGGTTCGTGGTCTTCTCGGTGCTCGGGTTCCTCGCCCACCAGAAGGGGGTCCCCGTGAAGGACGTGCTGAGCTCCGGGCCCGGCCTGGCCTTCGTCACCTACCCCACGGCGATCGCGAAGATCCAGATGGGGAACTTCCTCATCGCGGTGGTCTCCGCCCTGTTCTTCCTCATGCTGCTCTCGCTCGGCGTCGACTCCGCGTTTTCCATCGTGGAGGGGATGGTCACGGGGCTGCACGACAAGTTCCGGGCGAACCGGGGCGTTATCTGCGCCCTCATGTGCACCTTCGGCTTCCTGGCGGGCCTCGTCTTCTGCACCGACGCGGGGCTCTACTACCTGGACATCGCCGACAACTGGATGAGCAAGTACGGCCTGGCCCTGGTGGGGCTCATGGAGTGCATCGTGGTGGGCTGGTTCTTCGGTTCGCACCGCCTGCGGAAGCTCTTCCGCCGGGAGCATCCCGAGCTCGCCGAGGGCGCTCCCCTCTGCGGCCCCTACGAGCTGAAACAGTACGTGAACGAGGTGTCGGACTTCCGGGTGGGCTGGTGGTGGGACCTTTGCATCATGGTGGTGACCCCGGGCATCCTCACCGGGGCGATCGTCCTGAACTTCCTGGACTACCTGAAGGAGGGCTACCTCCAGGGGCCGGGCAAGCCCTATCCCACGTGGGCTGTGGTCCTCCTCGGCTGGGGGCTGGCCGGGCTGGTGGTGCTGCTCGGGATCTTCTTCATGGTCCTCCGCGGAGGCCGGGACGAAGGGGAGGAGGTGGCGTCGTGAGTCTCGGGGCCTGGGTCATGCTCGCGTTCGGGGTGCTGGTGCTGGTGGGAGGGCTGACCGCCTGTCTGGTGGTGGCGGTGCGCACGGACCGGCGGAAGCAGGAGGAGGGGGTGGGGTTCCTCGACGAGGGCGATGAGTGAGCCCGGGATCCGGTTCCTGGCGGACGATCATCTGAAGCGCCTCGCCCGGTGGCTGCGGAGCGCGGGTTTCGACACCTACTGGCGGCTCGATATCGAGAACCGCGAGCTCTACCGCATCTCCTGGGTGGAGAAGCGGACGATCCTCACCCTCGACCGCAAGCTCTGGGCTCCGCGCCTCCTCCGGCTCTCCAGCCACGACGTGAAGGTGCAGTTCCGGGAGGTCATGGAGGCGTTCTCCCTGGACCCCTTCGAGCACGCCTTCACCCGCTGCGTGGTCTGCAACGTCCTCCTCGAGGCGACGGAGAAGGAGACCGTGGCCGATCGGCTTCCCGAGCGGGTCCGCGAGCGGTGCGAGCATTTCCGCCGCTGCCCCTCCTGCGGGCGGATCTTCTGGCGGGGCACCCACACGGAGCGGACGCTGCGCTTCTTCGAGGAGGCCCTGGGTCTCGGGAAGCCCGGGGCCCGCCCCGGCCCGGGGGAGGACGCCGTCAGGTGAGCCGGAACCGGATCGGCACCTCCACGAACGAGCGCACGGGCCGGCCGTTCGCCCGGGCCGGCTGGAAGGTCCATCGCTCCCTCACGGTCTCCACCGCGGTGCGGTCGAGAAGGGAGTGACCCGAGGACTCCTTCACCCGGATCTCCCCCACGGAGCCGTCGGGCAGCACCTCCACGAGGAGCAGGACCCGGCCCTCCCACTCCCGGCGGCGGGCCCGGCGGGGGTACTCCGGGGGCGGCGCCCGCAGGGGGACGGGGGTGGTGAGCCGGGGGGCGGGAGGCGGCGGGGCCGGGACGGAG
>JAOZQC010000260.1 GCA_029932425.1 Planctomycetota bacterium
GCACGGATCCCGGCCCCAGCAGCCCCTCCACCTCCTCCACGAACGCCTGCGTGGCGCAGGTGCGGAGCGTCTGGGGCAGCTCCCACACCGTGCGGACGGTGGGGAGGGGGGAGTATTCCAGGAAGACCGGGCAGCGGCCCCGGTGCCTCCGCAGGAGCTCCTTCAGGGTCTCCACGGTGGCGGAGGCCCCGCTCTCCGGGATGCGGATGGTGACGGAGCCCGCGAGGTCCTGGAAGGCGCGCTCCACGGGGATGACCCGGTCCACGCGCAGGGAGGGGGTGTCGCGGCTCCGGTCCACCACGGCCTCGAGGAAGACGATGCGTTCCGGGGCCACGTGCTCCGCGCACCGCTCGTAGCGCTCCGAGAAGATCACCCCCCGCACGGCCCCCTCGAAGTCCTCGGCCCGGAAGAGCGCGAGCTTCTTGTCCTTGTTGCGGCCGGAGCGCGGGAACTTCTCCACCACCTCCGTGAACATGCAGCCGAGGATGACCTTGGTGCCCTCCGGCGCCTCCCGCAGGTCCGAGGTGGTGGTGGTGGAGAAGGCCCGGAGGACCTCCTCGTGGGCGGCGAGGGGGTGGCTCGTGAGGTAGAAGCCGAGGGTCTCCTTCTCGAAGGCGAGCATCTGCGCCTCGGGCCACTCCGGGACCTCGGGGAGGCCCTCGCCGGCCGTCTCCTCCTCGAGGGGCGGGCCGCCGAAGAGGCCGAGCTGGCCCGCGTCCCGGTCGTGCTGCGCCCGGCTTCCGGCCCGCATGGCGGCGCCGAGCCCCTCCAGGAGCTGGGCCCGCCGGGCGCCCAGGGAATCGAAGCAGCCCGCCTTGATGAGGGCCTCGATGGCGGCGCGGTTCACGAGGCGGAGGTCCACCCGCTCGCAGAAGTCGAAGAGGCTCCGGAACCGCCCCCCCGCCTCCTCCCGGGCGCGGAGGATGGAGTCGATGGCCTGGAGCCCCACCCCCTTCACCGCGCCCAGCCCGAAGCGGATCTCCCCCTCCTCCACCGTGAACTCGGCCCGGCTGCGGTTCACGTCCGGGCGCCGCACCGCGATGCCCATCTTCCGGCACTCCCCCATGTACCGGACGATCTTGTCCGTGTTGCCCATGTCGCAGGTCATGAGGGCGGCCATGAACTCCACGGGGTGGTTGGCCTTGAGCCAGGCCGTCTCCCAGCTCACCATGGCGTAGGCGGTGGTGTGGGACTTGTTGAAGCAGTACTTGGCGAACTGCTCCATCTGCTCCCAGATGGTCTCCGCCGTGCCCCGGTCGACTCCCCGGCTCTCGGCCCCCTCGATGAAGATCTTGCGGAAGGGGGCCATGACCTCGATCCGTTTCTTGCCCATCGCCTTCCGGAGGGCGTCGGCCTGGTTCAGCGTGAGCCCGCCCATCCGGTTGGAGATGAGCATGATCTGCTCCTGGTACACCAGCGTCCCGTAGGTGTCCCGGAGGATGGGGGCGAGGATCTCGTGGGGGTAGGTCACCTCCTCGAGGCCGTGCTTGCGGCGCACGAAGCTGTCCACCATCCCCGTCTCCAGGGGCCCCGGCCGGAAGAGGGCGAGGATGGCCACCAGGTCCTCGAAGCAGTCGGGGCGCATCTGCCGGAGGAGCCGGCGCATGCCCTGGGACTCGAGCTGGAAGACCCCCAGGGCGTCCCCGCGGCTCAGCATCGCCCACGTCTTGTCGTCGTCGGGGGGGATGTCCTTCCGGGGGTCGATGCGGCGCCCCGTGGTGCGCTCGATGAGCCGGACCGCGTGGTCGATCACCGTGAGCGTCTTGAGCCCCAGGAAGTCCATCTTCAGGAGGCCGATCCGCTCCAGGTCCTCCATGGTGTACTGGGTGGTGACCTCGTCCTTGCTGCGGTAGAGGGGAACGTAGTTCGTGAGGGGCCGGTCGCCGATCACCACGCCCGCCGCGTGGGTGGAGGCGTGGCGCTTCAGCCCTTCCAGGCGGAGGGCGATGTCGAAGAGGTGCCGCACCTCGGGGTCCCGGTCCCGGAGCTCGCGGAGGTCGGGGTCCCGCTCGATGGACTCGCCGAGCTGAGTGCCGGGGGTGGCGGGAATCTTCTTGGCGATCATGTCCACCCGGGGGAGGGGGATGCCCAGGACGCGGCCCACGTCGCGGATCACCGCCCGCGCGGCCATGGTGCCGAAGGTGATGATCTGGCTCACGTGCTCCGAGCCCCCGTACTTCTCGGTGACGTAGCGGATCACCTTCTCGCGGCCGTCGCGGCAGAAGTCGATGTCGATGTCCGGCATCGAGATCCGCTCCGAGTTCAGGAAGCGCTCGAAGAGGAGGTCGTGGGCCAGGGGATCCACGTCCGTGATGCCCAGGGCGTAGGCCACGATGGACCCCGCCGCCGAACCCCGCCCGGGTCCCACGGGGATCCCGTTCTCCCGGGCGAAGCGGATGAAGTCCCACACGATGAGGAAGTAGGAGACGAAGCCCATCTTCTCGATGACCTCCGTCTCCCGGCGCAGCCGCTCCCGGACCTCGTCCGTGACCTCGGCGTAGCGCTTCCGGATCCCCTCCTCCAGGAGGCGGCGGAAGAAGTCGTGGGGGTCGGAGCCGTCCGGCGGTTCGAAGCGGGGCAGGTGGTGCGTGCCGAAATCCAGCTCCAGGTCGATCCGGGAGGCCACCAGGTTCGTGTTGTCCGCGGCCTCCGGCAGGTCCCGGAAGAGCTCCCACATCTCCGCGGGGGTGCGGAAGTAGAACTCCCGGCTCGACATGCGCATCCGGTCCCGGTCCTCCAGGGTCCGGCCGGTGTGCAGGCAGAGGAGGACCTCGTGGGCCAGGGCGTCCTCCTGCTCCATGTAGTGGACGTCGTTCGTGGCCACGAGGGGGATCCGCAGCTCGCGGGAGATCTCCGTGAGCCCCCGGTTGCAGGCCTCCTGCTCCGGCACCCCGTTGCGCATGATCTCGAGGAAGTAGTCCTCCCCGAAGACGGACTTGTACCAGTCCGCGGTCTCCACCGCCTTCCGGCGGTGGTCCGCGAGAAGCCCCTGGTTCACCTCCCCCTTCAGGCAGCCCGAGAGGGCCACGAGTCCCCGGTGGTGCTTCTCCAGGAGCTCCCGGTCGATCCGGGGGTGGTAGTAGAAGCCCTCGAGCTGGGCGCGGGTGGCGAGCTCGAGGAGGTTCCGGTAGCCG
Organism: Planctomycetota bacterium; assembly: GCA_029932425.1. GTDB lineage: Bacteria > Planctomycetota > JAJSAM01 > JAJSAM01 > JAJSAM01 > JAOZQC01. The sequence goes on from JAOZQC010000260.1 coordinate 3,135, forward strand.
GCGAGGTCCCGGGCCAGGAGCGTCACGTGGTAGGCGGCCACCGGGTCGCGGACCCGGTCGTGCCGGCTGCCGGGAGCCACGTAGGCCTCCATGCCCAGGATCGGTTTCACGCCGGCCTTCCGGGCGGTGCGGTAGAAGTCGATGGCCCCGAAGAGGTTGCCGTGATCCGTGAGGGCGAGGGCCCCCATCCCGCACTCCGCGGCCCGGGCCACGAGGCGGGGGACCCGGGCCGCCCCGTCCAGGAGGCTGTAGTCGGAGTGCACGTGGAGGTGGCAGAAGTCCATGCGGAGTCTCCCCGGGCCGGGCCTTCGGGTTCGCCGGCCATGGTAGCCTCGGGAGGGGACACGGGAGGCGAAGTTCCCGCGGAACGGAAGTTCGTTGAGCGGATCCCCCTCCCCGGCGAAGATTCGGGCTCCCCGGCCCGGCGGTCGGAGGGCGGGGCCCCCGGGCCCGGGAACCGGCCGGGGGCGATCCAGGAGGTGGACGATGAGGCGAGCAGCGGCGGTCATCCTGTCCCTCGCGCTGGGCGCCGCCTGCGGCAGCCCGGGGAGGCCGGACGCCGCGGAGGGCCGCGGGACGGAGCGGACCCCGGTCTCCACCCGGGCGGGAACGGGCGAGACGTTCACCCCCGCCCAGCGCGCGACCATGGAGACCGCCTGGGCCGCCTTCAAGCGGAACTCCCCCGGGTGGCCGGTGCTCCGGGACCGGTGGATCGAGCTGGGGGAGAAGCCCACGAACGTCCTGGTGGAGAACCTGCTCCGAGCCATGGTCCTCTCGCGGCTCGGGAACTACCCGGAGGGCTTCGACCGGGCCCGGAAGGAGCTGATCCTCCTGGGCGCGAAGGCCGTCCCCACCGTGGCGGGGGCCCTGGAACGGGGGGTCTGGTACTCCGCCGCCGAGAAGCGGGAGGTCCCCCTCCCCGCGGGGGTGGTGGTGGACCTCACGGAGCTCCTCGCCATCGCGGGCTCCCCCTCCGTCCCGTGGCTCGCGGATCTCTGCTCGCACCGGCAGGCCACGATCCGGCGCGCGGCGGCGAAGGCCCTGGGGCAGATCGGGGACCCGGAGGGTCTCGAGGCGGTCTTCCGCATGCTCGCCGGGGGCGGGGACTGGGCGGACCGGATGGCGGCGGCGAACGCCCTGGGCTACTCCCGTTCCGCCCGCGCCGTGGATCCCCTGATCCGGGCGCTCCGCGACCCGGACTCCTCCGTGGTCCAGGAGGCGGCCCGGTCCCTCGCCCGCCTGGGCGCCCGCGAGGCGATCCCCGCCCTGGAGACCCGCCGCGAGGAGGCCCGTGCGGAGGGGAACCACAAGGTGGCGGCGGCGTGCGGGGCGGCGGCGCAGGTCCTCCGGGGCGGCCGGTGAGCGACTGGAAGATCGCCCGCCACGCGGACCGGTGCACGATCTGCGGGAGGGAGTTCGAGCCGGGAGAGCTCTTCGTCTCCGCGATCTTCGAGGGCGAGCCGGGCCCGGACCTCCCCGCCTTCAAGCGGGTGGACGCCTGCCCCGCCTGCTGGGAAGGGGAGTCCCGCGAGCCCTTCTCCCGGTGGGTGACCCGGCACCCGCCGGAGGAGGAGAAGACCCCGAAGCTCGACCTCACGCTGGCCAAGGACTTCCTGGTGCGGCTGGTCCGGGAAGGCGATCCCTCCCGGGCGGCGCTGGCTCACATCCTCTCCCTTCTCCTCCTGCGCAAGCGCAAGGTCCGCCTTCGCGGCCGCCGGGCGGAGGACGGCCGGGAGGTCATGGACTTCACGATCCCCACCACCCAGGGGGACGTGGAGGTGGCCATTCCCGTCCCGGAGATCGGCGAGGAGGAGGCGGAGTCCCTGAAGGAGGAGCTGGGCCGCCTCTTCGGCCTCCGCGACCCGTGAAGGTACCGTACGGAGGCGGAAGCCTCTTGTAACCTTCCCCCTCGCCCCGGCCTCCGCTCCCCGCCCCCTCCCGGCCGCCGCCGCTCCCGCTCCGGCACGCCTTCCTCCCGGTCCCCGCGCGCTTCCCTCCGCCCGCCCGCGCCCGATCCGCGGCCGGCCGGGCGTGTCCCGGCGCCGCCCCGGCCCTCCGTCCGGGAGGCGCGAACAGGACGCTAACGACAAGTTCTTTTCCCGGCCCGGTTTATGGCGGTTTTCCCCCTTGATTCCCCGCGGCGCGGAAGATATGATTAGGGTGCCATAGGGGTAGTTTGGGCAACTTTGGGCGACCTGTGGCAAGGAGGGCATGGCTTCATGCTGCTGGGCACCTTCGACAGGACCGTCGACAGCCAGTGGCGCATTCCTCTCCCTTCCGCTCTCCTCGATGACGGCGCCGCCGAAGCA
>JAOZQC010000261.1:0-2825 GCA_029932425.1 Planctomycetota bacterium
CGGGGGTCTCGACCGGGGATGCACTACCGACGTTCCGGACTCCCGCGCGGCTCGCGGATTCGGCGAGAGCGGGCGCCCAAGGCGCCCGCCGCCCGGCGGCGAGGAGGGGGTCGGCCGCGGGACGCGGCCGGCGGGGGAGGATCCGCCTCCCCCGGCGAAGAAGGACAGCGCGGGCGTGCCCGTCGCAGTTGGGCTGCGGGCGTGCCCGCGCTGTGGTGCAGACGGTGCTGCTCCGGCTCACGGCCCGGGCTTCGCCGGCGGGGATCGACGATCCGCGCGCCTACCTGGTCCGGGCGGTGGAGAACCAGTGCCGCAACGTCCTCGCCCGGGCCCGGCCGGAGGCGCCGCTGCCCGAGGACGCGCCCGCCCGCGGTCCCGACCCGTCCCGGTCCGCGGCCCGGCGCGAGCTGGGCGAGCTCCTGCGGACGGCCATCCGCGGCCTGCCGGAGGCGTACCGGACGGCGGTCTGGCTCGTCCACGTGGAGGGGCTCACGCCCGGGGAGGTGGCCCGGGCGACCGGCGCCCGGCCCCTCACCGTCAAGTCCGCGCTCGCCCGGGGTCGCAAGCTCCTGCGCGAGCGCCTGGCGCCCGTGCTGAGGAGGGCCGGCTACCTTGAGGTGTGAAGAGGCCCGTTCCCGGATCGAAGAGGCCCGCTTGGGACTCCTCGCGCCCGGCGAGGCGGAAGCCCTGCGGGTCCAGCTGGGGGCCTGCCCGGAGTGCGTCCGGGAGGCGCGCGAGGCCCGCGCCTTCGAGCGTCTCCTCGACCTCGCCCGCGACCCGGACCGCGACGCCCGGCTCCAGCACGCCCTCGAGACCGCCCGGGCCCGGCGCACCCGGCGCGGGAGGCTCCTCGCCGCGGGGGCGGCCGCGGCGGCCGCGCTCCTCGGCCTCGCCCTCCTCTCCTTCCTCCGATCGGGACCGGCCCGTCTCGAACCGGGCGCCGTGGCGGTCCTGCGCCGGGGGGAGACCCGGGCGCTTCCGGGCGCGGTGGTGCGGGGTCTCTCGGGGAACACGCGCCTGCGGGCGGAGGCGGGAGGGCGCCGGGTCATCCTGCTCGCGGGGGCCGCCCGCTTCCGGGTGGAGCCCGGGCGGGGCCCCTTCTCCGTGGTCACCCCCGCGGGAGAGGTCGAGGTCGAGGGGACGGTCTTCGTGGTGAGGGTCATGCGCAGAGCAGCCTGGATCACGGGAGGTGTCGTCACCGCCGTGCTCGTCACCACGGGAGCCGTGCTCCTGCATCACCCGGAGGGGGACGTGCGGGTCGCCCCGGGAGAGCTGGTGGTGGCGACGCCGGACGGACCTCCCCGCCGGCTGGATGCCCGGGACGTGGCCCGGCTCCTCTCCGAGCTCGAGACGGCGAAGCACGATCGCGACCTGCTCCGCCGGAAGAACGAGAAGCTCGCGCGAGAGCTCGCCCGCCTGCGAGAGGAGAAGGGACCGGGCGCGCCGGCGGGGGCGGGCGCGGCGAAGAGCAAGCCCCCCCCGGGGGAGAAGAAGCCGAACCTCCCGGCCTCCGTCCGGGACACGGACTGGGAGAAGCTGGGGACCGCGGTGGCGAAGCTCGTGGAGGCCTCGGCCGAGGGGAAGGACCCCGCGTCCGATCTCGGGCTCATGCTCCGGATGGCCTACCTCCAGGGCCGGCTCAAGGCGATCGCCCGGGAGCTCGGCCTGGCGGACGAGAACGAGGTCTTCTACCACCCCCTCGTCACCGAGCGGTTCCTGGGGGGCCTGGCGAAGGCCCTCTACCCGGAGCTCGACGGGGAGCGGCGCGAGAGCCTGGTGCGGCATCTCACCACCGTGGTCCGGGACGAGACCCGGCGGTGGGCCGCGGATCCCCTCCCGATCGAGAAGCGGCTCCGGGACCTGGACCTGGCCCTCCGCCTGGGCGAACGCGCCCGGGGGGAACTCGACGACGAGCAGGTCGCCCGGCTGCTCCGGGTGGTGGCCTCCGACCGGCCCGGGCGCCACGCCGTGCACTGGAGCATGACCGCGGACGTGGAGTCCCTCCGCCTGGTGCTGGGCGGCGACGTGGTCTCCCGCTACGGGCTCTCCGGGCCGGAGGCGGAGACCGCGCGCGACCTCGCCGCCGCCTTCGTGGATCGGCACCTGGCGGTCCGCGCGGAGCTCGTGCGCGAGTTCGGCCAGGGGATCGTCGACGCGGCCTTCGGCCTGGAGGGGGGGGCCGCCGGGGGGCCGCCTCCGGAAAGGACGGATCGGCGACAAGGGTCGCGCTTTCCCCGGAGGACACCTGGAAGCGCCTGAAAGTCCGGGCCGCCGTGATCCGCGTCCAGGCGGAGATGGAACGCGCCCTCTACCAGCGCCTCTCCCCGGAGCACCAGCGGGCGATGCGGAAGACGGACGTCACGCTCTGGATGCCGGGCATCCTCGAGTAGGCCCTCGTTCCCCGTCCGGCGTGCGGGCGGCGGCGCCGGACCGCTCCCGGGAAGGGGCTTCCAGCGCGGCGCGGGGCCCGCGGTCCGCGACAGGCCTTCTCCGGCGGGGGATCGGCGCACGGGGCGGACGCGACGAGAAGCCCCCGCCCCGACCCGGTCGATGACGGGGAGCCCTCCCGGGGCGACGGGATCCCGCGCACTCCCCGGCGGGGGCTCCCGGTGGAGCGCGGGCTCCGGGGACACCGGTCCGGCGCCGGCATCCGGCGCGCCCCACCGCGTTTATTCCGGGACGAATCGCGGGCGATGTGCGCGAATGGCTCCGCCCCGGCGGCGGCGGGCCGGAGGCGCCCGCGGGTCCTCGGCCGAGGAGCAGGCCGTGCGCGTGAACTTGCGACTCTGGATCCTGGTGGTGACGTGCGTGACCCTGGGCGAGGT
>JAOZQC010000261.1:2835-5430 GCA_029932425.1 Planctomycetota bacterium
ACTTCCGCGCGCCCGCGGTCCCTGCGCGGGCGCGCCCCGCGCGGCCGGCGGAGGCCTTGCCCGGCGGCGCGAGGGTCGTCTGGGACCTGCGCAAGGCCTACCGCGAGAAGACCTCCACGCGGGAGCGCATCTGCCTGAACGGTCTCTGGCGGTGGCAGCCGGCGAAGGAGGGGACGGGCGCGGTCCCCGCGGGGGGCTGGGGCTACTTCAAGGTGCCGGGGTCATGACCCGGGATCACCTCGTACATGCAGAAGGATTCCCAGGAGGTCCGGGGTCTTCCCGGCCTCACCGCCGCCGAGCTCCGAAGCCTGCAAGCGGCCTGGTACCAGCGGGAGTTCACGGTGCCGAGAAGCTGGGCCGGCCGCCGCATCGTGCTCTCCCTCGAGGTCCTCAACTCCCTGGCGGAGGTCTACGTGGACGGGGAGCCGGCGGGGGAGATCCGTTTCCCCGGAGGCGAGCTGGACCTCACGTCCGCGTGCCGGCCGGGGAAGAAGCACGTCCTGTCGCTCCGGGTGACGGCCCTGCCGCTCCGGAGCGTCCTGCCTTCCCCCGGCGCCCCGGCGGCGCGGAAGCCGGTGCCGGGCTCGGTGGCGCGCCGGGGGCCCTGCGGCGACGTCTTCCTCGCCGGCCTGCCCGCCGGGGCGCGCATCGTCGACGTGGGGGTGGAGACGTCGGTACGGAGGTGGGAGATCACGTTCCGCACCGCCCTGGAAAACCTGTCGCCGGGGAGAAGCTACCGGCTCCGCGCCCGGATCCTGGATCACGGCCGCCGGGTCGAGGAGTTCGAGAGCCCGCCGCGATCGGTGGGCCGGGAGGAACGCCCGCCTGGCGCTCCGGGCCGAAGCCATCGTCCGGCGCCAGGACCCCACCCGCCCCGCCTTCCACCACGCCGGCGGCAACCTGGGCCGGATCTACACGAGCAACTTCTACCTCGACTTCGTTCCCGTGCGGGAGCGCTCGGACTGGTTCGAGCACGGGGCCACTCGGGGGGTCAAGCCCCTCTTCCTGTGCGAGTACGGGCTGCCGCTCAGCTGGAACTGGACCATGTACCGGGGCTGGTACCGGGGCCGGCGGACCTTCGGAGGCGCGAAGGTCCCGTGGGAGTTCTGCCTGGCGGAGTGGAACGCCCAGTTCCTCGGGGACCGGGCCTTCCGCATCAGCGGGATGGAGAAGGCGAACCTCCGGTGGGAGGCGGCGCAGGCCCGGGCGGGGAGGCTCTGGCATCGCCGGGACTACCCCTACCGGGTGGGATCGAACCCGCGCCGCTTCCCGGGGCGGCAGGCGGTGTGGGCCGCGTACATCACCGAGAACCGGCGCGCGTATCGCACGTGGGGCGTGTCGGGCATCTCCCCCTGGAACCACGGCGTCCTCTTCCGGGTGCGCGAGGGGGTGGACCGGAGCCGCAAGGACCTCGAGGTCGACTGGGACGCGCTGCAGAGGCCCGGGTTCAGCCCGGACTACGTGGATGAGCGTTACGAGCGCATGGACCTGGCCTTCGAGCGCTCCGACTGGACGCCCACCGTCGCGGGCCGGGCGCTCATCCGCCACAACCGCCCCCTCCTGGCCTACCTGGGGGGCAGGCCGGGACGATTCACCGCCCGGGACCACGACTACCTGCCCGGGGAGACGGTGGAGAAGCAGCTCATCGTCATCAACAACTCCCGCGAGACCGTCACCGCGGACTGCTCCTGGTCGCTCGCCCTGCCCCGCGCCCTCTCCGGCCGGAAGAAGGTCACCGTGGCGACCGGAGAGCAGGTCCGGATCCCCCTGCGGTTCGCGCTGCCTCCGGGGCTGGCGCCGGGCACGTACGAGCTCACCGCCCGGGTGGCGTTCCGGGGAGCCGAATCGCACGGAGCCGAAGCCCGGGACGATCGGTTCCCGATCCAGGTCCTCCCGGAGCCCCCGGCCCTCGAGACGAGCGCGAGGATCGCGCTCTTCGATCCCCGGAGACCCGGAGACTCCTGGACGGCCTCGACGTCCGCCTCGAGGACGTGGGCGGGGACGACGACCTCACCGGCTTCGACCTGCTCATCGTCGGGAAGGGAGCCCTCACCGCCGGCGGGGCGGCCCCCGACATCGGGCGGGTGCGCGACGGGCTGAAGGTGCTCGTGTTCGAGCAGACGTCGCAGGCGCTCGAGAAGCGGCTCGGCTTCCGCGTGCAGGAGTACGGGCTCCGGCGCGTGTTCCCGCGCGTCCCCGACCACCCGGCCCTGGCCGGGCTCGAGGCGGAGCACCTCCGCGACTGGCGCGGCGCGGCCACGATCGTGCCGCCGCGCCGGGAGTACGAGTCGAGACCCGGCCACGGGCCCACGGTCCTCCGGTGCGGTCTCCCGGTCACGCGCCTGCTGGCCAACCTGGGCGCGGGAGGCGCGACGCCCCTGCTCCCGCGTTTCTCCCGCCCGCCCGGGGGCGGAGCGGCTCCCGAGAAGCGCTGGCTCACAGGCTTCTACCTGGAGGAGCCCGTGGAGTGGGACGACCCCTACCGCTTCTTCCGCTGGTGAGGGATCGCAACGGAGAAAGCGCTCAAGGTGGGCCGAGAGCGCCGATGCGCCCGATCCGGCAAGGATCGAGGAGGAGCAACCTCACTCAGCCGGC
>JAOZQC010000262.1 GCA_029932425.1 Planctomycetota bacterium
TGCAGGAGGTCCTGTACGAAGGGCTTCCCGACATGCTCCGGGAGGAGTACCACGCGGTGCTGGGAACGGCGCTCGAGCGGAGGACGGGCGCGGGGGAGAAGGATCCGGAGGAGCTGCCCGCGGGGCTGGCCCTCCGCCTCTGCCGTCACTTCTTCCGCGGCGGCCGGCCCGACCGGGCGCTGCGGTATCTGGACGCGGCCTGCGACCACCTCGAGGCCGGGTACCTCAACTCCGCCCTCGTCTCCCTGATCGGGGAAGCGCTCTCCGCGCCCGGGCTGGTGACCGGGGAGCGGCGCGCCCGGCTCCTCCAGCGGCAGGCCCGCCGCCTGGGGCTCCTGGGGCGGCGGGAGGAACAGGGGCGGGCCCTGGAAGAGGCCCTCGAGATCGTCTCGGGGCTGGGAGACGCGCCCCTCCGGATCTCCATCCTCCAGCTTCTCGGCAGCCATCGCCGGGCCACGGGGCGGCGGGAAGAAGCCCTCCGCCTGAACGAGGCGGCCCTGGAACTCGCGCGGGAGGCCGGGGACGGCCGGGCGGAAGGAAGCGCCCTCTGCAACGTCGGCAACCTCCTCTGCGATCTCTCCCGGTACGAGGAGGCGCGCCAGCAGTACACCCGGGCCCTCGTCCTGGCGCGGAGCCAGAGGGACCGGGCGGGCGAGGCGCGGGCCGTGGCCAACCTGGCCATGATGAGCTGGGAGCTCGGCGACGACGAGCGGGCGAGAGAGCAGTTCCGGTACTGTCTGCCCATCTTCCGGGACCTGGGCGACCGGCAGCACGAGGGCCAGGCCACGGGCATGCTCGGGCTCGTCCACCTGGCCATGCGGCGGCCCCGCGAGGCCCGGGAGCACTTCGAGCGCCATCTCGCGATCTCCCGGGAGATCGGTGATCGGCAGGGCGAGCAGATGGCGGTGGGGAACCTCGGGATGGTCCTCCGGCACCTGGGGAAGTGGAAGGAGGCCCTGGACCACCTGGAGCGGGACCGGGAGATGGCCCGGGAGATCGGGAACCCCTTGCAGGAGGCGACCGCTCTGAACCTGCTCGGCACCCTCCGCCTGGACCTCGGCGATCTCGAAGGGGCCCGGAGCGCCGCCGAGAAGGCGCTCTCCCTGGCGCGGAGCGTCTCCAACCGCCACGAGACGGCCGCGGCCCTGCACCTTCACGCGTCGCTCGAGGAGGAGGAGGGGCGGGAGGACCGGGCCGAGGCGGTCTGGAGGGAGGCGCTCGAGGCCTGCCGCGGGCCGGGGGGGGAGGCGGACCGGGCGGAAACGCTCCTCCGGCTCGGCCTGCTCCATCTGCGAAGGGGACGGGAGGACGAGGGCCGGAAGGAGCTGGCGCGGGCGGCGGAGGCGGCGGAGGCGGCGGGAGAGAGTGCGACCCGGTTGATCGCCCGGCTCGCCCTCCTGCTCGTGGGAATCGGGGATGCCGGGGCGATCCGGGCCGAGGTCGAGGAGGCGGCCGAGAGCCTCTTTCCCGGCGAGGGGATCCTGGCTCGCTGGCTGCTCTGGCGTCTCGAGGGAAAGATCGACGATCTGGCCAAGGCCCGGCGTCATCTCCAGGACCTGGGCCGGGAGGTGCCCGCTCCGTACCGGGAGTCTTTCCTGCATAGGGTGCGCCTGCACCGGGAGATCGTCCGGGCCTGGGACCGCGCCGACACGGTTTTGCCTTGACGGGGCGCTCCGGGGTGTGGGAACAAGGAGCACCCGGTCTCCTCACCGGGAGGCGGCCGGGCGGAACTCACCCGAGGGGAGGAAGCCGTGACGGACGACAGGACCACCAGGCGCAGCGGCCACTTCGACCGCTTCGAGTTCTGCATGGCGGTGGAGGGCGTCGGCGACATCACCCGGATCTGGTACGAGCTGAAGGACGCCAGCGGGGCGCTCTGCTTCCCGCGGAGGGCGTTCGGCGGGAACCTCGGCTACAACGAGATCTGGACGGACCTCTACCCGTACGATCCGGCGCACGAGCCGGTGGAGATCGAGGCGGAGGCGACCTTCCAGGACGGCCGGAGAGTCCACTTCCACCGCACCCTCGCCGCCCCCGAGTTCATCGAGAACGCGGCCCTCGGCGTGGTGGGGGATCCGGCGGGCTACCGGGCCTTCGGCGTGCTGCTCGTCGCGGGTGACGGTCGGGTGTGCCTCGGCGGCGCCGACATCACCTACCTCTGACGGCCGGGAAGCCCGGATCGGACAGGCCTTGCCTTCCCGGTCGGGAGGGGGTTGACTCTTCCCGATGGAAGGCATGCGCCTGGGTCCGTACCTGATCCGCCGCGAGCTCGGCTCCGGCGGGATGGCCACCGTCTACCTGGCGACGGTGGAGGAGGAGATCCCCGGCCTTCCCGCCGGGCGGCCGGTGGCCCTGAAGGTCGTCCACCCCCATCTCCTCAGCACCCCGGGGTTCCTCGACCGGTTCCTCCGGGAGGTGGAGGTCGGGAAGCGGATCCGGCACGAGAACGTGGTCCGCACCTACGACGCGGGCACCGCGGGGGAGAACGGGGACGAGATCCGTTACATGGTGATGGAGTACGTGGAGGGCCAGACCCTCCGCGGCCTCCTCGGGGAGCTGGGGTGGGTGCCCGAGGATCTCTGCCGCCACATCGGGCGCGAGGTGGCGAAGGCGCTCGTGGCCATCCACGCCGAGAACATCATCCACCGGGACCTCAAGCCGGAGAACGTCCTCATCACCCCCGAGGACGTGGTGAAGGTGATGGACCTCGGCGTGGCCCGGCTGCAGGACGAGGCCTTCCAGCTCTCCCAGACCGGCCAGTTCGTGGGCTCGGTGATGTACGCGGCGCCGGAACAGTTCCGGGGGCCCAAGGGGGGGCTCGACGCGCGGATCGATCTCTACGCGCTCGGCCTCACCCTCTACGAGCTGGCGAGCGGCCTGAACCCGTTCCGGGACGACAACTTCGCCTCCGTGGTGCGCCGCCAGCTCACCGAGGAGGCCCGGGCCCTCTCCGAGCTGAACCCCCAGGTCTCGCCCTTCTTCGAGGAGCTGGTGGCCCGCCTCATGAAGAAGAAGCGGGAGGAGCGCTTCGAGAGCGCGGCGGCCCTGCTCCAGGTCCTGACGGAGGGGGAGGAGTCCGGGTGGTGGAGGCGGCGCTCCGCGGAGATCCGGGCCGCCACCCTGAAGCCCCTCCGGCGCATCCGGATCCCCCGGGAGACGGCGCTCCACGGCCGGGAAGCGGAGATGACCCGCCTGCAGGAGCTCTGGGAGAGCGTGAAGGCGGGGGAAGGGCGGGTCCTCCTCGTGGAGGGGGAGGCGGGGATCGGGAAGACCCGGCTGGTGGACGAGTTCGCGAGCCGGCTCGAGCGGGAAGGGGAGGACTTCCACTTCCTGTTCGGGGCCTTCCCTCCCGGCGGCGCGGCCACCGCCTCCGGGGCCTTCTGCACCGCCTACCGGGAGCACTTCGGGACGGAGGGTCTCGAGGAGCGCCTGGCGGAGCATCTGTCCGTCACGCCCGGCCTGATTCCCGCCTTCGCCGCCCTCCTCCGGGGCGAGCCGCCTCCGGAGGGGGCGGAGCCGCTCACCCGGGAGTCCATCCAGACGCTCTTCGTGCACGTGACGCGGGCCCTCGCCCGGGAGCGCCCGGTCCTCGTGCTCCTGGACGACCTCCACCTGGCTCCCGGCGAGGGCCGCGCGCTGTTCGCCGCCCTCTCCCTGGCGGCGCCCGGCCACCGGGTGTTCCTGGTGGGCACCGCCCGGCCCGAGCTGCCCGCGTCCTGGAAGGTGGAGATCGAGACCCGGGAGCACGCGGAGAGGATGGTGGTGGAGCGGCTCGGGAAGGAGGCCGTGCGCGCGGTCCTGGCCGAGTCCTTCCGGTCCCCGCGCCTCGTGGAGCAGCTCCTCCCCCTCGTTCTCACGAAGACGGACGGCAACCCGTTCTTCCTCTTCGAGGTGATCCGCGGCTTGCGGGAGGGGAGGTTCCTGGCGGAGACCGAGGACGGGAGCTGGGTGGCCACCCAGGCCATCCGGCGGATCGAGATACCGTCCTCGGTGCGGGAGCTGGTCATGGCCCGCATCGAGGCGCTAGGCGAGGAGGAGCGCGACCTGCTCGACGTGGCCTCCTGCTGCGGGTTCGAGTTCGATCCCGGCCTGGTGGGAGAGGCCCTGGGGCTCCCGCGCATCGCCACCCTCCGGAAGTTCGGGCACCTGGAACAGGACCACCGGCTCGTCCGGGCCTCCGGCCGGAAGTACGTCTTCGACCACCACCAGGCCCGGGACGTCCTCTACGAGAACCTCGGGGAGCTCCTCCGCGAGGAGTATCACGCGGCCCTGGGGGAGACGCTGGAGGGCATGACGGGCGCCGCGGAGCGGGACCCCGGAGAGATCGACGGGGCCCTGGCGGTGGACCTGGCCGGCCACTTCCTCCGCGGGGGACGGGGGGGGAAGGCCCTTCGCTACCTGGACGCCGCCCTCGACCACCTGGAGCACGGCTACCAGAACGCCCGCCTGGTGGAGCTCGCGGACCGGGCGCTGGCGGCCCCCGGCCTCCTCGAGGGGGTCCGCCGGGTGGAGGTGCTCCTCCGCAAGGCGGGGCCCCTGGAGCTGGCGGGCCTCCGCGAGGAGCAGCGGGAGGTCCTCGAGGAAGCGGTCCGCCTCGCGGACGAGATCGGGGACGACAGGCTCCGGGCCCGGGCCCGGGGGCGGCTCGGGGTCCACCACTGGCTCATCTCGCGGAACGAGGAGGCCCGGAGGCTCCTGGAGGAGACCGTGGAGCTGGCGCGACGGTCGGGGGACCGGGCCGAGGAGGCGTCGGCGATCGGCAGCCTCGGCAACGTCTTCCTGCGCCTGGGCAAGGCCGAGGAGGCCCGGGAGAAGTACGAGACGCAGCTCGAGATCGCCCGGGAGATCGGCGCCCGGCGGGAGGAGGGGCGCGCCGTGGGCAACCTGGGCATCCTCGCCTTCCGCCGGGGGAGCATCGACGAGGCCCGGGAGTACTACGAGTCGTACCTGGCCATCTCGAAGGAGCTCTCGGACAAGCGGGGGGAGGCGAACGCCGCGGGCAACCTCGGCATCATGTACCACTCCCTGGGCCGGCCCGCGGAGGCGCAGCCCTGGGTGGAGAGGCAGCTCGACCTGGCCCGGGAGATGGGGGATCGCCGGGCGGAGGGCATGGCCTCGAGCACGCTGGGCCTGGTGCTGAAGGACCTGGGGCGTCTCCCCGAGGCGCGGGAGCGGCACGAGCGCCACCTGGAGATCGCCCGGGAGATCGGGGACCTCCGCGGCGAGGGGATCGCCACCGGCAACCTGGGGCTCGTCCTGAAGAAGATGGGGCGCTTCGAGGAGGCCCGGGAGTGCCACGAGAAGCACCTCTCCATCGCGATCCGGGTCGGGGACCGGCGGGGGGAAGGGCTCGCCCGCCTCTCCCGGGCGGGGACGCTCGAGGCCCTCGGTGGCCGGGGGGAGGGGCGCGCGGACTCCGCG
>JAOZQC010000263.1 GCA_029932425.1 Planctomycetota bacterium
TGGAGGCTCCGGGCGCTCCTTCGAACCGACGGCGACGGTCTTCCGCGATGGTCGCGACCCGCGCCCGGCCGGGGGGAGCCCCGGGAAGGCGGAAGACGCGCGCGCCCCCGGCCCGACACCGGCGCGCCGCATCTCCGGGGGCCGCCCCCGGGCCCCGGGCGGCGGGGAGGGCGCACTCCCGCGCCGCCCGGCCCCCCGCCGCCGGATTCGTCGCTACGGGATCGAGACGTTGGGGCTCGAGCCCGCGGCCAGGGTCGCCCGGGTCTCGCTGGGGAACGTGACCACCGCGGTGCCCAGCACCGCGTTCGAGCGCTTGTCCCGGAACACCAGGGTCACGGTGGACACGCCCGCGGGCAGGCTGCCCTTCACTTTCACGCTGAACGTGGCCGTGTCTCCGGGTCCCACGTCCCTCCGCTCCCCGGGGGTGATGGTCACCGTGAGCTCCGCCGGAGCGGCGCCCGAGTCCAGGATCACGTCCACCTTGCGGGTGATGGAGGTCTCGATGGCCTGGCCGATGGCGTCCGCGATGTCGCTCGCCCCCGCGCCCGTGGAGAAGACCATCGGGGTTCCCTCCGCATCCCGGGCGCCGGTGAGGATGGCGAGGGCGGTGAGGAACGTGCTCGGAGAGAACGACGCGCCCAGGGAGCCCTCGGGCACCGGGGCGCCGCCCGGAGCGAGACCGATGACCTGGATGCCGAGGGCGTTCAGGGCGTCGATCGTCTCGAGGATGTCCGCGGAGCCCTTGGGGGCCACGGCCCCGGAGACCGTGTTCCCGCTCGAGCTCACGGAGTCGGAAATGAAGCCGAAGCGGCTGCTGCCCGGCGTCGTGGACGAGCAAGCGAAGGCGGCCATGGGAACCGTGCCCCCGATCCCCTCGATGGTGTCCGGGGGATCGCTGGCGAAGGAGACGACGCTGCAGACGTCGGTGGCCAGGATCACGATCTTGAAGGCGGTGGCTCGCCAGCCCACCCCGCCGAGGCTGCCCGAGGTGGGGAGCGTGTTCGAGGAGAAGGGCGGCACGTCTCCGCTGTCGCCCGGGCTCGTCTGCGTGCCGGTCTCCCCGGCGTTCCCGCTGTCGAGCTTCGAGCCGTTGCCGTCACCGTCGAGGCCCTGGCCCGTGGCGATCTGCCAGAGCGCCTCCACGGCCGTCTCCGGGGCGTCCCCCCCGTACCCGGGAGCCGAGTTGCCCAGGGCCGTGGAGAGCAGCGTGTCGAAGTCCGGCGTGTCCGAGGAGACGATCGGCTGGTTCAGGATGAACGGGCGGCCCGAGGTGCTCTCGTTGCTGAACCCTCGCCCCGCTCCGCCGTAGTCCTCGAACCGCCCCACTCCGAATGCGAACGAGACGTCCGGGAACCTGGTCAGGAGGGAGGAGACGATCTCCGGGAAAAGGGCGATCACCGTGGGCGCCACCCCGGAGAAGCTCCCCGTGTCGTCGAAGAGGAGGAAGACGTCCGCCTGGTCCGAGGTGGCGGAACCCAGGCTCAGCCGGAGATCGAACGAGGCGTCGATGCTCCCCGACGGCTTGGGAGGCTTGGCGACATGCTGCTTCCCCTTCACCTTCTTGTCCTGGGTCCAGCAGCCCGAAAGCCCCGTCACGAGGACGAGCGCGAGAAGCCCGGTCAGGATCTTCCTGTCTCCGTATCTCATGGCCCCCTCCTAGAAGTCGATGACGATCGAGAGGTTCACCCCGAGGTTGTGGCGCCACTCGGAGGTGTCCCGGCCGAGGTCCGTGTCGAACCCGTAGTAGGAGACACCCGCGTGTCCCCACACGTTCTTGTAGAGCCGCATCTCGAACGCCCCGCCCACCGTGGCGGAGAACGAGGTGTCGTTGTCGGTGAGGCTGGCGGCGTTCATCCAGCCGAGGCCCCCGTGAAAGCGGTACCGGTACTGCTTCGCCTCGTCGAGGTAGAACTCCTTCCCCACGTTCACGAAGTAGAGCCAGACCCGGCCCGTGTCCTCCACCTCGAACCGGTCCCCGTCCTCCTCGCCGGTGAACTCGTACTCCGCGCGGGGGACGGTGACCTCCCCCTCCACGAACCAGCCCTCGTCGCCGACCCTCCGGCCCAGGGCCCAGGTCGTTCCGTAATCCCGGTCCAGCTCGATCTCGTAGACGAAGCCGAGGAAACCAAACCGGCCGAACCACTCGTCCCTTTTCTTCTTCGCCTCGATCACCCTCTTCTCGGCGGGCACCAGGCGCACCGCGCCCTCGACCTTCGCCGGCTTCGCGGGCCGGGCCGCTTCCTTCGGCGCAGGCGCCGGCGTCTCGGCCGCCGCGAGGCGTACCGTGCCCTTCGCCTTCACCGGTTTCGTGGCCTTTCCCTTCACCGCGGGGGGAGGGACCTCGTGGCTCTCGGCCGGCGCGCCGGGGGAGAGCTGGGCCTTCGACACCCTGGCTCCGGTGTGCCTCTTCAGAGCAAAGGTCCCGCAGCCGGACGCGAATGCCAGCACGCCCGCGAGGAGAAGGAGTCTTGCATCCAGGATGTGCCGCATGGCATGCCCCCTCTGTGTTTGCCCGTGGCGGAGAGAGGTCTGCCCCAAGCCTGCTCCACCGCCTCCAGAGTTCCTGACCCGAGACCGGGTCGCAACAAAGTTTGCCCGAATCCGAACCCGATTGCCAGAGGCAATCCACGGCGTTTCCTCCCTTGTCGCCATAACCCTTTTCGCGTAGAATGGTTGGACTTCCCTCCGATGGGAGGCGGGAGGCACTGACAACCGAATCGGCGTTCGGGGGCCGGAGCCCCGGCCCTCGGGAACCAGGCACCCGGGCCCCATGGCCGCTCCCACGCCCGGCCGGCGGGTCCACTGGAGGTGAACCAGCAGGAGGTCAACCGGACAGATGATCCAGAGAATCGACACCGGCCGGACGTATCACGCCTACTCCCGGCGTGACCTGGACCGCATCCCCATGCTTCGACGCCTCCCTCCGGAGCTCCGGTTCCGGATGAAGGCGGTGGCCGCCGTGCTCCCCTTCCGGGTCAACGACTACGTCCTGGAGGAGCTCATCGACTGGGACCGCGTCCCCGACGATCCCATCTTCCGGCTCACGTTTCCCCACCCGGAGATGCTCGCTCCCGAGGACCTGGCCCGCATGATCCGCCTCCTCGAAGAGGAGGCTCCTCCCGCGGTGATCCGCTCCGCGGCCCTCGAGATCCAGCAGCGCCTGAATCCCCACCCCTCGGGCCAGCGGGAGCACAACCGGCTGGTGCTCGACGGCGTCACCCTCCCCGGAATGCAGCGGAAGTACCGGGAAACCGCCCTCTTCTTCCCCGCCGCGGGCCAGACCTGCCACGCCTACTGCACCTACTGTTTCCGCTGGGCGCAGTTCGTGGGCGTGCCCGACCTCCGCTTCGCGGCGCGCGAGGCGGACATGCTCGTCCGGTTCCTCCTCCGCCACCCCGAGATCACCGACGTCCTGATCACGGGCGGCGACCCCCTCATCATGCGCACCCGCCTGCTCCGGAGGTACGTGGAGCCGCTCCTGGACCCGCGGCTCGCCCACGTGCGGAACATCCGCATCGGGACGAAAGCCCTCTCCTGGTGGCCCTACCGGTTCCTCACCGATCCCGACGCCGGAGACCTGCTCCGGCTCTTCGCGGAGGTGGTCCGGGCCGGGCGGCACCTCGCCCTCATGGTCCACTTCACCCACCCCCGGGAGCTCTCCACCCTCCCCGCGCGCCGGGCCGTGCGGGCGGTGCGGGGCACGGGGGCGGTGATCCGCAGCCAGTCCCCCGTCGTCCGGCACGTGAACGACCGCCCCCGGATCTGGGCGAGGATGTGGCGCCGCCAGGTCTCCCTGGGCGTGGTCCCCTACTACATGTTCGTGGCCCGGGACACGGGGGCGCAGCAGTACTTCCGGGTCCCCCTGGCGGAGGCCTTCTCGATCTTCACCGGGGCCTACCGGTCCGTGTCCGGTCTCGCCCGCACCGCCCGGGGGCCGGTCCTGTCCGCGCTCCCGGGGAAGATCCTCGTGGACGGAATCGAGAGGATCGGGGACGAGACGGTCTTCGTCCTGAAGTTCCTCCAGGCCCGGGAACCGGCCTGGGTGGGCCGGGTCTTCTTCGCGCGGTACGATCCGGAGGCCGCCTGGTTCGACGACCTCCGGCCGGCCTTCGGCGAGCCGTCCTTCTTCTTCGAGGGGGAGCTGCGCGAGCTGCTCCGGCGCTGACCGCCGCCTACTCCACGAAGGCGGGCACGGAGTCGAAGAGGAAGGCGGCGGACATGGACTCCTTGGCCCCGTCGCCGTCCAGGTCGAGGTCCGCGGCCAGGGCCAGCAGAGGGGCCACCGCGGGCGGGATCTCGTAACCCTGGGTGGTGAGGAAGTCGATCAGGGCGTCCACGGGGATCGCCACGCCGATCATCCCCGAGTTGCGGGCGGGGGTCGCCGTCCCCTCGACCACCGTCTTGGCGGTCCCCGGAAGCTCGAAGCCCCCGATCTCCACCGCGTGCCCCGTGTACTCCACGGAGTAGGCGCCCCCCGCTTCGAGCGCGGTGGCGGTGCGCAGTAGGGGATGGCCGTCGGGGGCCTGGCCGTGGGCCGCGTCGGCGTCGAAGGTCTCCGTCCCGCTGAAGTTGTCGGTGGGGTCGCCGTCGGTGTCGGCGGCGTTCATCAGGCCGGTGAAGACCTCTCCGTCTCCGTTCCAGTCGTCGATCCCCCACATCTGGATGATCGCCACCTGGCCGCCCTGGGCCAGGTTCTCCCGGATCATCTCGTCGATGGCGTCGAGATCCAGGGAAGGATCGATGAGCGAGAGCAACGCCCCCAGCGTGGCGAGCTGGTTGTCGGGGGCGCCGTCGCCGTCCAGGTCCGCGCCCTCCCCCGCGGAGGCGAGCCCGAGCTCGCTGATGACCCAGGTGCCGCTCTCTCCCCCGCTCCCGCCGGAGCCGAGGTACGCCTCGAGGGCCTTCGCCGCCTTCGAGAGGAGCTTCAGCTCCTTCGCGAGGTCCGGGGCGTCCTCCGCGGCCGCCAGGGCCTTGTCCGCGCGGGCCAGGTTCTTCTCCTCCCGCTTCCGCTCCTTGTCCGTCTTGCCCGGAACGGCGAGCCGGGCCTGGAGCAGGGCCCGGGCCGTGTCCAGGTCCGCCCGGTAGTCGTCCCGGGCGTCTCCCATCCTCTCGAGGAGGTCCGCCTCCGCGGCGAGCTTCCTCTCGAGGATCTTCGCCACCTTCGAGGCCGCCTTCACCTCGCCCGCGTAGGTCTTCGCGGCGGCGGGCTTGGCGAGGATCTTCAACCCCTTGTCGAGCTGCTTCACGATCTTCTTCGCGCCGGGATCCCCGGCCAGGGCGTCGCGGCGGGCGTTCATGGCGCTCACCAGGTCGTCGAGGTGGCCGGTCACGCCGGCGGCCCGGCCGGGCGCGGCGGCGGCGAGGAGCAGGCCGGC
>JAOZQC010000264.1 GCA_029932425.1 Planctomycetota bacterium
CGAGGAGTTCGAGCGCCACGCGGAGGACATCTACCTCCGGGCCAGCCGGGCGCTCTCGGAGGAGCGCTGGAGGGACGCCTACGACGGCTTCTCCGATCTCCTGGAGGACGAGAACCTGCGGGAGACGCGCTACGTCGAGAAGCGCCGGGACCTCATCGAGAGCCAGCGGAAGCAGGCGGAGGCGCACCTTCCGGCCCTGAAGCTCAGGGACTACTACCACGGGAGGATCGAGCACCTGGCGGGGATGAACGTCCGGCGGGGGGAGTACCGCGTGGCGATCTCCTTCGATCTCGACGATCCCCGGGAGCTCTCTCGCTTCTCCTACACCCCGGGCCGGGTAGGCATCGTGGCCGTGAAGAAGCTCCGGTTCGACGTCCCCGCCCCCGGCGAGGAGGACGGCCCGCAGACGGTGGTGGAGCACGAGCTCTCCTTCTTCCCGCCGGAGCGCATCCCCGAGGACCTGCTGGCCTCCCATCCGCTCCGGATCGCGAGCCCCTTCGTCCCCTACCGGGAGATCTCCCTCTCCTTCCGGGTCCGCTGGGAAGAGCCGCTCGCCCTCCTTCTCTCCCTGGGCGGTACGAACGTGGTGGTCCTCACCGACGACGGGAGGCGGGAGAACGGGAGGGGGGTGCACATCTGGCAGTCCACCGATCTCTCGCGGCCGGACCTCGCGGTCCCCCCCGAGCACCGGAAGACCTGGATCGACGCGCACCCGAAGGCGGTCCGCGGGGAGGCGGCCCGGCGGAAGTACTTCCAGTTCGAGGGAGGGCGGTGGTACCGGGTCCGTTTCGTGAAGGGGGAGAAGAAGGCCGCCCTCCACGTGGACGGCCGCCTCGTGCTCGAGAGGGACATCGAGCAGTACCGGCCCAAGGGCCGGGAGATCGTGATCCTCACCTGGACGCCCTGTGTGATGGACGAGATCCGCATCGAAGGCATGCTGGATCCGGAATGGTACTCGAAGAACGTGACCCGGAGCCGCTCGCGATGATGAGAACGAAACGTGGGTACGACGTGAGCCTTCGCCTGGACCTCGTGGGGGTGGACGGTCTCCTGGCCGGGGAGGTGGTCCGGATCGAGCTGGGCCGGTCCATCGTGGTCGGGCGCAGCCGCAAGTGCGACGTCTCCACCCGCCGCAGCCGGACCTTCCTCCGGGCGAGCGAGGAGGAGCAGCGCGCGATCCTCGCCAGCCGGTCCTTCCTCCGCGTCTCCCGGCGGCACGCCCGGATCACCTTCCTCGACGAGGAACGGGTGGAGATCTGGGACCTCTCCCGGAACGGCACCTTCGTCGACGGCAAGCGCGTGGACCGGCGTCTCATCGTGGTGGCCGACGGGCGCGACGTGGAGATCAGCCTGGCGGGCTCGGAACGGCTGCTGCTCCGCCGGGTGAAGGAAGACGAGACCGCTGCCCGCTGAGGAGGCCCCATGGGGTCGAGGTCCGCGGCGTCCCCTTCCCCTCCCGCCCCGGAGGCGGCGCTCCCCGGGTCCTCCCCCCCGCCCCTCCCCCGCGGCCGCATCCACGACTCCTTTTCCCTCACCCTGCGCGGCCCCGGCGGCCCGCGCCGCATCCTCCTCCAGCGCCTGAACCGGCGCGTCTTCCCCGATCTTCCGGCGGTCATGGAGAACGTGCGCCGGGTGACGGAGCACCTCCGGCGGAAGCTCGAGAGGTCCGGGGTCCCCGATCCGCACCGCCGGGTGCTCACCCTCGTGCCCACCCGCGAGGGCCGGGACCACGTGCGGGACCGGCGCGGCGACGTGTGGCGCGCCTACCGGTTCATCGAGAAGGCCCGCCCTCCCTCGGGCCCCGTCTCCCCCGCCGTGGCCCGGGAGGCGGCGCGCGCCTACGGCCGTTTCCTCCGGGACCTCGCGGACCTGCCCCCTCCGCCGCTCCGGGTGACCATCCCCGGCTTCCACGACACGCCGGACCGGTTCCGGGCTCTCCTCCGGGCGGTGGAGGCGGACCCCCGGGGCCGGGCGGCGGGCGCCCGGGAGGAGATCGAGTTCGCCCTCCGGCGGGAGGCCCTGGGCCGGGTCCTGGCGGACGCGCGGCGCGAGGGGCGGATCCCGGCCCGGGTGGTGCACAACGACACGAAGCTCGACAACGTGCTCTTCGACGACGCCACCGGGGAGGCGCTCTGCGTGGTGGATCTCGACACGGTCATGGAGGGGATCGCCCCCTCGGATTTCGGGGACCTGGTGCGCTCCGTGGCGAACCGGGGACCGCCCGGGAGGGAGGTCCTCGCCGCGCTCCGGGAGGGCTTCCTCGAGGGCGCCGGCGGCCTGCTCACGGACGAGGAGATCGCCCTCCTCCCCCGGGCGGGGGCGGTCATCGCCTACGAGGCCGGCCTCCGGTTCCTCACCGACCATCTCCTCGGCGACCGTTACTTCCGCGTTTCCTCCCCCGGGGAGAACCTCCTCCGCTGCCGCACCCAGTTCCGGATCGTCCGGTACCTGGAGGACCTCCGCGCGCGTTCCTGATCCCGTCCCCCGTTCCTCAGGCGCGGAGAGCCAGCGCCGCCCGGTACCCGGCCTGCGTGGCGGCGTGGATGTCGGAAGGATGGTCCGCGTCCCCGATCACCATCGCCTCGACTCCCGCCTCGCGGAGCTCTTCCGCAAGCCGGGTCTCGGGCTCCATTCCGGCGGCGACGACGACGGTGTCGAAGGGGGGCAGGATCTTCTCCTCTCCCTTGGCGCGCACGCGGACTCCCTCCTCCGTGAAGGCCTGCACCGTGGTCTCGGGGAGCAGGGTCAGGGCCGGCCGGCCCTCGAGCCGGCGGAGCAGGAGCTTCCTCGTCACCATCTCCATGTCGTTGGCGATGGTGTCGGTGCGCTTCGTGGCGGTGACCTGGAAGCCCCGGTCCACCAGGAGCTCCGCGGCCTCCATCCCCACCATGCCGGCTCCGATGATCAGCACGCGCGGTCCTCTCACCTCCCGCTCCTCCCGGAAGAGCTGGAGCGAGGTCATCCAGTACTGCTGGTCCAGCCCTTCCACCGCGGGGATCCTCTGGCGGGAACCGGTGGCGAGGATCACCCGGTCGAACGCCTTCGCGTCCTCCGGCCGGAAGGCGGTTCCGAGCCGGATGTCCGGGACGACCCGCCGGGTGAGGCGCACGAGGCTGTCCAGGGGCCGGCGCATCTTCTCCTTGTGGGGGGCGCGGGGCGCCAGCCGGAACTGGCCTCCGAGCGTCTCCTCGCGCTCGAACAGGGCCACCGAGTGCCCCATCCGGGCGAGGGTGGACGCGGCGCTCATCCCGGCCGGGCCGCCCCCCACCACGGCCACGGACCGGGGCAGGGCGGCGCGTCCCACCGGCTCCCGGTCCACCTCCGGGTTGACGATGCACCCCAGGCCCACCCCCTCCTTCACGAGCCTCAGGCAGCCCTGGAGGCAGTAGCCGCACCAGGTGATCTCCTCCTCCCGCCCCGTGGCGAGTTTCCGGGGGAGCGCCGGATCCGCCACGAGGGCCCGTCCGAAGGCCACGAGGTCCGCGATTCCCTCCTCTTCGAAGAGCCGGAGCTTCTCGAGGTCCGCCATCCTCCCCGCGGCGACGAGGGGCAGGGAGGTCATCTTCCGGATGCTCCGGAAGGCCTCGATCTGCTTCTCCTCGGGGACCGCCATGTGCGCGTAGTACCAGGGAGGCGAATCGCACGCGTTGCCGTTGCCGCAATGGATCGCGTCCACTCCGGAGGCCAGGGCGAGGTCGAGGATCGGCCGGTTGTCCCCGGGAGTCATCCCGCCCTCGACGAACTCGTGGGCCGAGATTCGCACCAGGACCAGCAGGTCGTCCCGCTCCCGCCGCACGATCTCGAAGAGGCGATGGAGGAACAGCGCCCGGTCCCGCCCGTACTCGTCGGAGCGCCGGTTCGTCCGGGGGGACAGGAACTGGCCCACGAGGTAGCCGTGGCCGCACTGGATCTCCACGGCGTCGAACCCCGCCTCCCGGGCCCGCCGCAGGGCCGTCCGGTACCCCTCGAGGATCTCGTCGATCTCCGGCACGGTGAGCTCCCGGGGCGTCTGCCCCGTGGTGGGGCAGGGCACGGGAGAGGGAGCCGCGGGCGGGCCCCCGGCGGCCTTGGGGTTCGCGGCCCGGCCGGCGTGGTTCAGGTGGAGACAGGCGAGGGTGTCCTCCCCGTGGAGGACGGTGACGATCCGCTCCAGGTGCTCGACGCTGTGGCCCAGGTGGATGGTGAGCTGGAGGGGATGCTCGCGGCCGGAGGGGGTGACGGCCACGGGCTCCAGGATGATCATCGCCGCGCCGCCCCGGGCCAGGTTGCGGTAGTAGGCGAGGTGCCGGGGGGTCACGCCGCCCCCGGGCGTGCCGAAGGCGGTCTTCACCGGGGCCATGATCATCCGGTTCCGGAGGGTCCGGTTCCCCAGCTCGACGGGGGTCGTGTACAGCATGGCTCTCTCCTCGATGGGCTCTCTGCGCCCTGCGCGACAACGCGCGCCGTCCCCGCCGCTGACCGGGCCGCCGGACCGGGGTTCGATCCTACCGCACTCCGGGCGCGCGGGGGAGATCGGGACGGCGGCCGGCCCGGGCGGGAGGGATTGCTCCGCCTCCGGACCCCGGCGTTTTGCCTGCGGCGCGGCCCTCGGAATCGCGGAAGATGTCTCCATGCGGCGGGAACCCGCGCGGGAGCGACCCCTGTCCAAGGTGGAGGTGACGGGCTTCGAGGCCCGGCACTACGACCTCCTCATGGACCTCTTCTCGGGGGGTACCTACCCCTCCTTCATCCGCCGGGTGGTCCGGGACATGGAGATCCGCCCCCGGGACGCCATCCTGGACCTGGGATCGGGCACGGGGCGGAACGCCTGCCTCATGGATCGCCGTCTCTCCGGGGAAGGACGCATCCTGGGCCTGGATATCGGGCGGGAGATGCTGGACCAGGCGCGGCGGCGGTGCCGGGCCCGTTCCCGGGTGTCCTTCGAGAAGCGGCGGGTGGAGGAGCCCCTTCCCTTCGAGGAGGAGTTCGACAAGGTCTTCCTCTCGTTCGTCCTCCACGGCTTCGTGCAGGAGGACCGCCTGCGGATCCTGGCCAACGCCCGGAGGGCTCTCCGGCCCGGGGGGGAGCTCCTGGTCCTCGACTACTCCGAGTGCGAGCCCACCCGCTCCTCCTGGCCGATCCGCCTCCTCTTCCGGCTGGAGTGTCCCCTGGCCACGGACTTCGTGCGGCGCGACTGGCGGCGCATCCTGGCGGCGGAGGGGTTCGGGACCTTCCGCATCCGTCACTACTACCTCGGCCACGTCCGCCTCCTGGGGGCCCGCCGGAAGCAGCCCTTCTCCCCCGGCGTGCGGGCGGCGGCGACCTGCCTGTACTACTGACGTTCCGAATCTTCGCGCGGCTCGCAGATTCGGCGGGAGCAGGC
>JAOZQC010000265.1:0-2168 GCA_029932425.1 Planctomycetota bacterium
CCACCACTGGATCGTGTCCTCGAAGCGCTCCCGGTTCTTGCCCTCGCTCCCGCGGTCCTTCCCGGTGAGGGTGGCCTCCCGCGCGATCTTCATCTTGTCGATATCGATGGGCGTCTTCATCGAGAGCGAGACGTCGATGATGAAGAGGATCCGCTCCGACACCACCTTCAGGCCGAAGTAGGTGGGGCCGTCGTCCGCGTAGTGAGGGTCCTTCTTCGGTTTCTCCTTCGGCTCCGGCGGCGGAGCGCGGCCGCCGGTCTCGGAGAACCACTTGCGCCACCTCTTCTCGTCCGTGCCGAAGTCCCGCCCGGTGAGGGCCTTCAGGGCGTCCGCGATGTCGTACCGCAGGCGCCCCCGTTCCCGGAACAGGCGGTCGATGAGGAAAGGGACCGCCTTCTTCATCCCGAGCTCGGAGAGCGCCTCGAAGACAGCCACCCGGACCTGCCAGTCCTCGTGGTCGATGCGGGCGAGCACGAGGTCGAGCGCCCCCTTCATGCCCCGCTGGCCCACGGCGAAGAGCGCCATGGAAAGCACCCGGGGATCCTTCTCCCCGGCGAGGATGGCGCGGAGGGCGTCCTCCACCGCCTTCCGGCAGAGAGAGTCCCCCTCGAGGCCCGCCAGGCCCTCCACCAGGGAGGTGCGCAGGCGCCAGGAGTCACGCCCCGCGGCCTTCCGGGCCAGCCACTCCACCACCCCCGGATCCCGGGCCGCGGCCACCACCTGGATCCCCGCGTCGAGGACGCGCGGGCTCTGCTCGCCGGGAAAGAGCTTCTCCACCACGAGCCGGGCGCCGCCCAGGTCGGCGAACTCGCGAAGCCCGAGCACCGCCTCCCGCCGCTCCCGGGAATCCTCGGAGCGAAGGCACCGGAGAAACGCGGCCCGGGCCTCCTTGTAGGCCTTCTTCCGGGCCTTCTCCTCGGCCCGATCCCTCGCCCCCAGGGCCGCCGCGGGCACGAGGAGACAGACACCGAGGATCGCCAGCCGGCCGAACTTCATGAAGGAACCTCCGCACGCGCTGAAGAGAATTGTACCCCGCGGCGGCCCCGGATGGTCCAGTCTTCACCCGGGCCCGCGCCGGCGGGGGCGCCCCTCAGCAGGTCAGGTGGAACGCCCCCGCCACCGCCTCCCCGGCGGCGAGCAGCTCGTTGTACCGGCGCGCCCCCTCCCGCGTGGTGGGGCAGATCCGGGCCTCGATCCCGTGCCGGGCCAGCCAGGCGACGGTTTCCCGCGGGACCCGCAGGGCCCCGTGGGCGCCGCAGCCCACCACGAGCACGCGGGGCCGGGCCCGCACCACCTCCTCCAGGTCCTCGGGATGGAGGGCGTGGCCCTCCCTCCGCCACCAGCCGCCCGCCACCACCTCCCCCTCGCCCTTCAGGCCCGGCGCGAACACCACCAGGTCCTTCCGGTGGACCTCTCCCGCCACCGTCATCGCTCCGAAACGCACGTCCTCGATCACCGCCGGTCCTCCGCCCGGTTCCCCGCGGGGCGCGGCCGGAACCCCTCGCCGGATTCGGGCTCCGGCATCCCCCTCTTTCTCTCAAAGTTTACCGCCCCCGCGGCAATTCCATACCGGAGGAGAGAAGCTCCATGCGGGAGGGCGGGACGGCGTACTACGACGACGCCGTCCAGGGCACGATCGGGAGCGACCACGACGCCTACTCGCACGGTGGGGGCTGGGGCTCCTTCTGGGATCCCGACGTCCCGGACTGGGACCACTACCAGCTCACGCTCACCGCCGACCACTGGTACCTGGAGTACAAGGGGCCGGCGCTCGGAACCCCCATGTCGGGCGCCATGGACTGGAGCCGGATGCTGGCGTCGGAGGACGACGTGGGCTCCTACCGCGGCACGGTGCCGAGCGATCCCGACGCCAACGACGGAGACGCGGCGCTCAACGGCGGCGGGGCCGCGGCGTGGGACATGGACTGGACCTGGGGCAGCGAGGCGATCCCGCTGCAGTACCGCTTCTTCGCGGTGACCATCGCGCCCGCCGGCTCCGGCCTCTACGACGTCACCCTGACCCCCTCCTCGGTCCCTCTCCCCGCGGCCGTGTGGCCCGGGCTCTTCCTGATGCTGCTCCTCCTGGGTACGGGCAGGCTCCTGCGCCGGAGGCCGGTCGCCGAATCCGCCTGATCCTCCGCCACGGCACCCGGCCCGCGCGGCCCCGG
>JAOZQC010000265.1:2178-5354 GCA_029932425.1 Planctomycetota bacterium
TTCGGGAGCAGCAAGGTGTATAACGTGTTGTTCGGGCGGCGGGGCGGGCCGCGCACGCCCGGCGGGGGCCCTCGACTCCCGATTGCTTGGCCCCCGCCGGGCGCCCCGCCTATGCTGGGCCGTCCGCCGCCAGGAGGGTTTCCCGTGGGGTGCCGACCCAGCCGCCGCCTGATACCCGCCGCCGTCCTCCTCGCCGCCGCCGGGTGCTCCGCCGTCGTCGGATCCCGCAGCCCGGAGGAGAACGGCTCCGGCTCCTCGTCGAAGGTCGGGGACCTCGAGTTCGCGATCAGCGAGAAGAGCGCGGACTTCCTCCAGGAGGTCCTCATCTTCCTCGGGGCGGACCGTCCCCCGCGGCGCGCCCTCCGGGTGATCCGGGACACGCACGACCTGAAGGACTGGTCGCTCCGCCTCGATGTGCCGGGCGCCGCGGAGAAGACGCGCGAGGCCCTGCGCGACCTCACCCGCTCCGACTACGAGAGCTGGGAGGAGACCGCGCTCGTGATCTCCATCGTGTCCACGCTCTCCACCCGGGACCGCGCCTCCCTGATCCGGAGCGACTGCATCTCCACCCTCCACTGGTTCGACGGCTGGGTCCACCCGGACGCGGTGGCCCTGGGGCGCGGCCCGGAGCCCGCCGAGAAGGAGACGCTCCAGGCCATGAACGTGATCCTCGACCTCGCGGAGAAGGCGAAGACCGGGGACGTCGCCGGGAACCGGGGGGTGGTCATCCAGGCCGTCGAGATCCTCGGCAACCACCGCTGGGCGCGCGTGGACCGGCCGGAGCCCGGGATCCTCCGGGCGCGCCTGTCCCGCCCGCGGGGGGTCATCCGGCTGCTGGGCTCGAACCGTCTCGACTGGTGCAAGGGGGATCCCGAGGTGCGGGCCGCCCTCGACCGGGCGCTCGTGCGCCTCGCCGACGACGTCCACACCCTCGCCCCGCTGGCGGCCCTGGGAGACCGGGCCCCGTTCGTACGGGCGGCGGCGGCGGCGGCGATCCGCCCGGACGCCGCGGACGCCGTGGGTCCCCTGGCCCACGCCCTCCGGAGGGAGGTCACCGCCAGCGTCCGGCTCTCCCTGGTGAACGCCCTGGGCCGCCTGGCCGGCGAGGGAGCCGGGCCCCGCCATCCCGCCGTGGCCGCCCTGGCCGGGGTCCTCGCCGATCCCGACGCCTCCGTCCGCCGCGCGGCCGCCCGCCTGCTCGAGCGCGCCACCGGGCTGGGCCTGGGATCGGATCCCGCCGCCTGGCGCCGCTGGTGGAGGAACGAGGGTCCGGAGAAGAGCGGCTCGTGAGGCGCACCGTCTCGATCGGACTCCGGGTGGCGGGGCTGGCCCTGGTGGTCTTCATCCTCACCACCCAGGTCCAGTACCGGGACCGCCTGCGGCGGCCCGGGGGCGCGGTCCTCTCCGGGCGCATCGAGATCCACGGCGCGGGCGCCCGGTTCCTTCCCTCCTCCGGCCCCTCCGTGGAGCTGGGGCCGGGATGGAGGGACCACCGGGACGTCTCCCCCGGCCTCCTCACCATCGTCCGCCTCTCCCGGAAGCTCCTCCTCCTCCTCTTCGTCTTCGCCTACGGCCCCATCACCCTCATCTCCATCTCGAGGTGGTGGTACCTCCTGCGCACCATCGGGGTTCCCGTCCGCTTCGGCGAGGCCTTCCGGCTCACCTTCATCGGGTTCTTCTTCAACAGCGCGGTGCCCGGGCTCACGGGGGGCGACCTCGTGAAGGCCGTCTACATCGCCCGGCGGTCGAAGGGGGCCCGCGTGAAGGCCTTCATGAGCGTGCTCGTGGATCGGCTGATCGGGCTCTTCGCCCTGGGTCTCCTGGCCGCCCTCGTCCTCCTGCCGCACCTGGGAGACGCCCGCTTCCGGACGGCGGCCACCATCGTCTTCCTCTTCCTGGGGACGGCGGTGGCCCTGGCCGCGGTCTTCCTCTCCCGCCGGCTCCGCCGGGTCCTCCGCGTGGAGAAGCTCCTGGGGAAGCTCCCCTTCGCGCACCTCTTCCTCGAGGTGGACCGGGCCGTGGTCATCTACCGCGACCACCCGCGGGCGGTGCTGCTCTCCGTGCTCATGTCCCTGGGCAACCACCTCTCCCTGTGCGTCATGGCGGTGGGGATGGGCCGGGCGCTGGGCCTCGACGTTCCCGCCGCCGAGTACTTCATCCTCGTGCCCGTGTGCATGATGCTCGCCTCCATCCCTCTCCTGCCGGGGGGCTGGGGCCTGAGGGAGAGCGCCTTCATCGCCTTCTTCGGGGCGGTGGGGGTGCCCGCCACCCTGGCCTTCGCCCTCTCCGTCCTCATCGGGCTCACCCAGCTCGCCTGGAGCCTCCTGGGAGGGGTCTTCTTCCTCGCGCGCCCGGACCGGGTGACGGCCCGGGAGGCGGAGAGCTTCACCCGGGAGGTGGAGGAGCGCGTGGCCGCGGTTCCCCCGGGATCCTCTTGACTCCCGGCGGAACATCGAACATCATGCGAACGGAAGGATCTCCGAGCCCGAAGCCGGGGATCCCCGACAGGGTTCCGGGAGGGGACCGATGACGGGTCTGCCCGAGTACGTCCGGCTGTTCACCGCCGTGGAGATCGACCCCGCCTCCCGGCGGGTGCTCCGCCGGGAGGCGCAGCGCCTCCTGGCCGGGGCCGGGCGGATGACCCTGGTGGCGGAGGAGAACCTGCACGTGACGCTCAAGTTCCTGGGCGACGTGCACCGCGGAGACCTGGCCGCCCTGGACGAGGTCCTGGCCGAGGCGGGGACCCGACTCGCCCCGGGGACGGTGGAGATCCGGGGGATCGGCGCCTTCCCCGATCTCGCCCGCCCGCGGGTCATCTGGGCGGGAGTGGGGGACCCGGAGGGTATCCTCTCCCGGGTCCACGCCCGCCTGAACGAGACCCTGGCGCGCTTCGGGGTCAAGCGGGAGAGGAAGCGCTACGTGCCCCACGTGACCCTGGCCCGCGTCCGGGGGCCCGTGGACGCGGGGCTCCTCCGGGACCGCGCCGCGGGGGCGGCGGAGGAGTGGTACGGAGAGCAGGACGTGGAACGGTACACGCTCTACATGAGCGAGCTCGTCCGGGGCGGACCGCCCCGGTACACGGTGATGGGCCGCTACGGCCCCGGAGGATGACGCATGGCGAAGGCATCCGCAGGCCGCGGGGGCGCCCCCGCGCCGGACAAGGAGAACAAGTTCCG
>JAOZQC010000266.1 GCA_029932425.1 Planctomycetota bacterium
CCACCTCTCGGATCGCCCCTTCCCCGCCCCTTCGCCGCGTGATCCAGCGCGCGGCCGCCCGCACGGAGGGATGGGCGTCCCCGACGACGATGGGGAGACCGCACCAGCGCAGGCAGGGGAGATCGTTCACGTCGTTGCCCAGGTAGGCGATCTCCCGCGGGGAGAGCCCCCTCTCCCGCGCGAAGCCCTCGAGGGCCGAGAGCTTGTCCCGGCAGCCCTGGAGGAAGGGGATGCCCAGCTTCCGGCAGCGGGCCCCCACCACCGGGTTCTCCTCCGTGGAGAGCACCAGGAGCCCGATCCCCGCCTCCCCGAGCCGGGAGAGCCCCCATCCGTCGCCGCGGTGACAGAGGACGCTCTCCGTCCCGTCCTCCGCGACGAGAACGCGGTTGTCCGTGAACACGCCGTCGAAGTCCATGACCAGCAGCCGGACGCCGGTGGGCCGGACCGCGGTGGGGAACGCCTCGGGCAGGGTGATCAGGCTCCGGAAGAGGTCCGCGTCCTCCGGGGTGTCGATCTGGAAGACCGCCAGGGGGGGCATGCGATACACGGCGATCCGGCCGCCCAGCCGGTTTCCTTCCCTCCGGAGGATCCCGGGACGCAGCACGTAGAGGGAACCGTTCTCGATCACATCCTCCGGGGCGTCCTGCCGCCGGGGCCGGGCGCGGTGGTCGTAGCTGAGGGAGCGGGGTCCGTCCTCGGCCAGTCTCCAGACGAAGCCGTGGAGCGTCGTGGCCGAGAAGAGGGAGTCCGCCTCCTCCTCGAGGAGGATCCCGATCGCGCGGTCGATGTCCTCGCCCGTGCGGAGGGGGGAGGTGGCCTGGAGGAAGACGAGGAGGTCGGGAACGTAACCCTCCCGCTCCTCGAGGGTGTCGAGGACGTGGAGCAGCGCGCTCTCGGAGGTGGCGGTGTCCCCGGAGATCTCCGGCGGCCGGAGCAGGACCTCCGCGCCGGCTTCCCGCGAGACGCGGGCGATCTCGGGGTCGTCCGTGGAGACCACCACCCGGCCGACCCGCTCCGCCTCGAGGGCGTCGTCGATGGTGTGCACGATCAGGGGCACGCCCCCCAGGGGAAGCAGGTTCTTCCCGGGGATGCCCCGGGAGCCCCCGCGCGCGGGGATGACGGCCAGGATCTCCGGGGACCGGGCGGCGGGGCGGGGTCCTGCGTCGGATCTGCCCATGGTTTCTCGTCCTCGCGGCGATCGGCCCGGAGCCGGGCATCACCGCTCCCCGGGCTCCCGCCCGGAAGAGCGTCGCGGTGCTACTCCAGCCCCATGGCGCGGAGGATCACCTCGTAGATCTGCGTGTTGTCGAGGAGCCGGGTCCCGGGATACCACGATCCCTCGTAGCGGGCGAAGAGCGCGGCTCCCGCCCCCTCGGCGTACACCATGACCGGTTCGTTCGTATGTTTTCCCGCCCGGTAGAGCACCTCGCCGTCCGGGTAGGCCCAGGCCTCGCCGGAGTAGGAGACGGCCCCCCCCTCCCCCGTCTCCACCTGCCGCGGGAGGTCTCCCGCCCCCAGGGGCTTCGTGGGATCGAACCGCATGTACCCGTTCGAGTGGTCCGACGTGACGATCACCAGGGTGTTGCTCCAGGTCAGGGCGTTCGAGGTGTCGTCCACGTAGGCCACGACGGTCTTCACCGCCTCCTCGAGGCGGTCCATCGCCCCGATGAGCCAGGCGTAGTCGTTGTCGTGGTTCGCGGGGTCGATGTCGGCCGCCTCCACCACGAGGAAGAAGCCCTGGGTCCCGCCTCGCGCTTCGAGGACCCGCAGGGCGGCCAGGGTGGCCGCGGGCAGCGTGGGGTCCTCCTTGCCCTCCGCGGTGAAGGTGATGGAGGGCGCCCCGGGGGCGTCCGCCACGGCGGGGATCGCGAACTGGACGTCTCCGAAGAGGGCGTAGAGCTTCTTTCCCCCGGCGATCGCGGCGTCGGCGGCGGCGGAGAGGGCGGCGTCTCCGTCCACTCCCGCCTGCCATTCCACGAAGACGTAGGCGTCGAAGGGGGGCTCGCCGCTCCTCAGGCCCGCCAGGTCGGTGGGGGACAGATAGATCCTTCCGGTGTCGTCCACGAGCGGCACCCGGTCGGGGTGGCCCGCCCCGATCACCACGTCGGGCTGGGTCACCGCGGCGATCTCGTGACCGATCTCCTCCAGGGCGGTGCGGCTCCGGTGGTGGGCCACGAAGGCCGCCGGGGTGGCGTCGCTCGCCGCGTGGGTGCTCACCACTCCGATCGCCGCCCCGAGGCGGACCCTTGCCCGCTCCGCGATGGTCTCCAGCTTCCCCTCGGGATCGTCCCCCGGGGCCCAGGCGATGTTCCGGTCCTCGGTCTTGACCCCCGTGGCCAGGGCGGTGGCCGCGGCGGCGGAGTCCGTGGCGGGGATCTTCGCCGTTCCTCCCCCGTAGGGGGGGAGCTTCGCGAGGAAGTACTCGTCGTCCGGGGGCTCCCACCCGCCGTCGTAGGCCTGCCCGCCTCCCCGGGTCGGGTCGTAGCCGAGCTCCGGATCGAAGACGCCGGGGAGGTAGTCCGGGGCGCCCTCCGCAAAGGCGTACCGCCCGTAGGTGGTGGTGTCCCAGGTGACGCACGGGGCCTGGTAGGAGAAGGCGTGCCAGGAGAGATCGAGGTCTCCGCCCGTGAGATACCGGCTCAGGGCGATCTCGCTCGCCAGGGGCATCCCGTCTCCGATGAGGAGGATCACGAACTTCGCCGCGGGCCCCTCGTAGGGGCGGATGGTGAACGGGATCTCCCGGGCGCCGCCTTCCCCGTCCAGGTCCCGGACGGCGAGGGAGACGGACCCGTTTCCCGGGGGCACCACGGCCCTAAGCTCTGTGGAGGAGACGAACCGCACCAGGCTCGAGACCCGCCCGCCGAACCGGACGACCGTCCGGCCTTCCCGGAAGTTCTCCCCCCGCACCGTCACGGTCTCCCCGGGGTCCGCCTCGGCGGGGGTCACGGACGTGATGTCCGGCTCCCGGCTGTCCACCTCGAAGCTCCGCCGGGCGGTCTTCGGATGCTTCGTCTTGATCGAGACCTTGAGGAGGGTGTCCGTCGTCCCGCCCCCGAGCCGGAGCCGGAAGTCCCCGAAGAAGTCGCGGAAGAGGAAGGAGGCCTTGGCCGAGTTCTTCTTCCGGGTGAAGAGGTCCGGAGCCCCGGGGACGGCGTCCCCCGAGGGGGTGAGGAGGGCCTGTACCTCGAAGCTCCCCCCCTTCCCCGAGATCTTGATCTTCGCCGTGGTGCCGTCCTGCACCCCGAAGGAGACGTCGAGGGTCTCCCCCGCGGGGAACACCACCTTCTTCCGCACCGTGCCCCGGGGCGGCCTGGCCTTCGTCTTCAGCACGAAGCCGCCCTCGGTCCCCGCTTCCCCCGAGACCCGGATCAGGTACCGGCCGGTGGCGGGGAGGGGGAGCTTCTTCAGGCTCACCTTCCCCTTCCTGGACTTCCGGTGTCCGGTGAGGTCGAGGGCGGCGCCTCCCGGGTCCCGGACCTCCAGGACGGGCCGGAGGGCGCTTCCCTTGGTGGGAGAGAGGGTCAGGGAGAGCGAGGTCCCCGCCAGGGCGCGGAACGAGAACGAGTCCTCGTCGCCGGCGGGGACGACGGCGGAGGTGACCGTGTCCCCCGGGTTCAGGGGGACGCCGCCGGTCCCGGTCGCGGCCGGAACCCTTCCCAGGGGGAGGGCCAGGACGGCCAGGAGGACGGGCAGGAGCAGGCCGCTCCGGGGGTGGCGGGATGCGGTACCGTTCACGTCGACCTCCGCGGATGGAGTGCCGGCCCAGACTACCACCGCTCCTCCGAATCGCGAGTTTCGGGATCCGCGGGGAGGCCGGGCGCCCGCCGGGAGGCCGGGGAAGGGGCCGCGTTCCCCGCCGCCTCTCGCCCGGTGCGGAATGGAACGGGACACGGAGAGTATAGTGGGAGCGCGGAACCGGGGCCGGGGATCCGGGGGCGGGGCACGGAGAGACCGGGTTGGGCACGTCGCGGTCGCCAGCGGAGGGAGGGGAGGACCGGGGATCGGCCCGGCGCGTCCTGTTCGTCCCCTCCAACTACCGCCTCTTCCGGAGCCACCTCCCCGTGGCCCGGGCCGTGGCGGAGGCGGGGGGCCGGGCCGCGGTCCTGGACGTGGCGGCCACGAGCTCCGATCGTTTCCCCCCCGCCGGGGACTTCGATTTCCCCCTCGAGGTGGAGGGCTTCGCCCCCGCGATCCCCGCCTACCGGGGCGAGGGTTGGCTCCGCCGGAAGCGCATCGAGCGGCGGGCCCACCGGGAGATCGTGGGCGCCATCCGCGCGCTCTTCCGCCGGTTCCGCTCGCACGCCCTGGTCCTCACGAACAACCAGGCCTACGTCCACTACCTCTTCGCGGCGGTGGCCCGGGCCCGGGGGATCGGGGTCCTCGTGGTCCAGCCGTGCCTGGTCCTGCCCGAGGCGGAGCAGCTTTTGCGCCGGAGCCCGCCGCCGCCGTGGAAGAAGCGGTTGCTCCGCGGGGCCAACCGGGGCTTCGCGCGGGTGGCCGGCATCCTCGACCGGGTAGGGGGCCGCCCTCCTCCCGTGGAGGGCCGCGAGCTCTCCTTCGGCCGGGGGCCGGCCCACCTGGTGGCGGTGATGGGGGAGAGGTACGCCTCCCTCTTCGCCCGCGAGGGCGTCTCCCCGCGGAAGCTCCGGGTCACCGGGAACCCGCTCTACGACGAGATGGTCCGGCGAAGGCCGGGGCGGCGCTGGCCCGCTCTCGCCCGGCGCCTGGGCGTCCCGGCCGGGCCGCCGGTGGTGGTCTACACCACCCAGCCCCACGCCCAGCTCGGCATCCTCGACCGGGAGGCGCACGCGGAGATGAACCGGACCGTGGTCCGCGCGGTCCTGGCCTCCCATCCCGAGGTCCGGCTCGTGGTGAAGATCCATCCGCGGGAGCGGGTGGACGACTACCGCCCCCTCGCGGGGGATCGGGTGGTGGTGACCGCGGACGCCGAGCTGCACCCCCTCCTGGCCGGCGCCGACTGCTCGGTCACGGGTTTCTCCACCACCGGCCTGGAATCGGTGCTGCTGGGCACGCCCCTGGTGAGCGCGGAGCTCCACCCCCATCCCATGTTCTCCTTCTACCGCCGGCAGGGGGTGCGAGAGGCGGGGCGCGGGGAGTCGGAGCTGGCGGAGGTCCTCCGGCGGCTCCTGGCCGGGGAGTCGGCGCGCCGGGAGGTCCTCGCGAGGCAGCGGCAAGCCCTCTCGCGCCTCGCCCTCTGCGACGGCCGGGCCCTCGACCGGGTGCTCTCCTGCCTGGAGGAGTCGGTCAGGCGGGCGGCGGGACCCCGGTCGCGGTCTCCCCGATGATCGCCGCGATCCGGGCCGCGGACTCTCCGCGGCCGTCGAACCCCT
>JAOZQC010000267.1 GCA_029932425.1 Planctomycetota bacterium
TCGTACTGCTCATCTCCCCGGGTTGGTTTCCGCCGACTTCCATAGTATCAGTGTCGATGCCGCGGGGGAGGTGCAAGGATCCATGGGTTTTTCTTCGTGTACCGGCGGAGGGCATCCAGCAGGCCGCCGACCTCCCGCGGGAGGGCCGGCCGCCCCACGACGCGCCCGGCCCGGCCGTTCCGCCCTCTTCTCTCCCTTCTCATCTCCGCCTTCCCCCGGAGGCGACCTCCCTGCGAGGGGTTCCGTCACGGCCTCTCGAGCATTCTGCCTCCATCCCATTC
This sequence comes from Planctomycetota bacterium, assembly GCA_029932425.1. Lineage (GTDB taxonomy): Bacteria > Planctomycetota > JAJSAM01 > JAJSAM01 > JAJSAM01 > JAOZQC01. Next base: position 282 of record JAOZQC010000267.1, read on the forward strand.
TATCCTGGGCGATGGAGGCGACCGGCCGGTTGCTCTTTGCGGTGGACGTGGCCATCGAAACCGCGGGCGTGACCCTCATGTCCGGCGACCTCCACGTCCTGGTGGCGACCATCCCCATCGCGGCCGGCGTCCTCTACCCCTTCCCGGCGCTTCTCCCGGAGCCCGCCGTGGCCGCCGCCACGGCCTTCTCGTCGGTACTACCGACCTTGCGAATCCTCCGGCGGCGCGCGGATTCGGCGGGACGAGGCGTGCGCCGCGATTCGCAAACGGCCTCGAAGACTCGAAGAGGGGCCCCAGGATCCTGCCTTGCGACCGCCCGGTCCCTACTTCCCGTCCTGATCCAGGATCTCGTCGAGCTTTTCCCGGAACTCCTCGGCAAGGTACCACATGTTGGACCAGTGGATGACGCCGTCCCGGCGGATGATGAAGGCGGGGCTCGGCAGCGTCCCGTAGGCGTTGAGGACCGGGTTCACGCTCTTCCCCGGCGAGAGGTCGTCCACCAGGAGGAGCTGGTCCCCCTCGATGAACCTCGAGAGCCACTGCGCGTGCAGGCGGCGGCCCTCGTAGGTGGTGGGCTGCTTTACGAGGGAGTACTCGAGCTCCCACACGGCTCCCGAGAAGGGGCTCACGTCCGGGTGGATGGGATGCGCCTCGAGGACGTAGACGTGCACGAAGTGGACCAGGTCCGCGTACGTGTGGGTCGCGTCGTACGATTCCTTCGCCAGGGCGTTGACCGAGGCGAGCCTGTCACGGTAGACGTTGCAGGTGAGCGAGCCGAAGAAGAGGAACACGGGCTTCGTGGCGAGGAGATCCGAGAGCCGGTGGGCCGTGCCGTCGATGTCCTTCAGCGTGAAGTCCATCGCTTCGTCGCCGGGGAACAGGCGGAGCTCGGGCTCGAGGTGGTAGGAAGGCGAGAAGGGAATTTCCGGCCACTCCTTCTCGGTCTCCGGCGGCGGGTTCTCCCCCCCGGAATCCTCCGGGGGCCTGACCTCGACTCCCTCCGGGGCATAGTGGCAGTCCCGGCAGGCCTTCTCCTCGACGTAGCCGTGCTCGGGTCCATGGCAGATCAGGCAGCGGTCCGTCTTCGCGTGGAAGCGGTAGAGCGAGGTCTCACCGGGCTCCCACGCCCCGTTGGCACCGTGGCAGGGCACGCAGGTCTCGGCGCCGGTCTCCAGGTGACCCGGAGCGGGGAGGGTATGGCAGTCGTAGCAGGTCACGCTCCGGTAGCCGGGGTGCGTCTCGTCGAGCACCAGCAACTCCGGCTCCCGCCGGGGCAGGATCTCCCCCCGGAAGCGAGTCTTCCTCGCCCCCGGATCCACGGGGAGATCGAAGATCCAGCCGGTGCCCATCCGGAGGAGGAGATCGATCGAATGCTCTTCGGCCCCGGGGGCGGCCGCCCGGCAGGTGAGGCGGAAGGTCCCCTTCCGCAGATCGAACCGGGCCTTCGTGAGAACCGGGCCCTTCCGGTTCCGGTAGCGGTAGCGGTCCATCTTCGGAGAGTGCCGGAACTTCCCGAGAGCCTGCTCCTCCCCGGCCTCGCCGAGGCGGACGGCCACGCTCTTCGCGTTTCCCCAGTCCGCCTCCGTGAACCGGCCTTCCACGACGGCGGTGGCCACCCCCTTCTTCGAGACCTTCACGGTGGCCCGGGTGATCGAGGGCCGGGCCAGGGCCGCGGGAGCGAGGAGGAGGAGGAGGAGGGCGGGCGTCGCCCGGAGAACCCTCCGGAAGGCGCGCGCGCCCGGGACAGGACCGCTCATGAAAACCCCCGTCTTCTCCCTCTTTCCGACCGCCGCCCGCCCTCGCTCCCCTTCCCGGGTGGGGAGGGAACGCCGGTGGACCACCTTCCGCGGGTCATTGGGACGTTCGGGAGAGAAGCGGGGTTCCGTGCGCCGGCCGCCGCCCGGGCCGGCCGGGGCCGGGACGCTCCGGCGGCGGGGGAGGGGCGGTCCGCCCGCCACCCTCTTCCGGCGCGCGGGCGGCGGCGGCAGGCTGCTTCGGAAACGGGCTTTCCTCGAGGCGGGGGCCTGCGATCCGCCGCCGGCCGCCCTCGGCGGGAGATCGCGGGAAGGGGCCGGGCGCGGCGAGGAGTCGGCCCCTACGGGTCGAGGAGGAGCGCCACCGTCCGGGGCCACGGGATCCGGCGAACCCCGTGCGTCCCGGGGAGAGAGGCGGGTCCGCGCCGTCGCGGGCCTCCGACTCGATGTCCCCCCCTCCTCTTCCCCGGGAGCCTCACCTCCCCGCCCCTCGCGCAAGCCGGGGCGGGGAGGGAAAGCGATCCATCGGGACCGGTCCCTTCGCCCCCTCGGCCGGGCGAGCGGCAAGCCGGGTGAACTCGACGGCCCCCACGCGGTTCAGTCGGGGCGCACGTCGCGGACTTCCGGGGGGTCAGGTCGAGGCGGCGCCCGTCGTGCGCCCGGTACTCCATGCGCACCCACCCGATGCGGGGAGGGGAGCCTCCGGCCTCTTCCCGCCGGCTCAGAGCCCGTGCTTCTCGATGCGGTAGAGGAGGGTCTGCCGGGTGATGCCCAGGAGGCGGGCCGCCTTCGAGCGGTTGCCGCCGGTCTTCTCCAGGGCGCGGCGGATGAGGGTCTTCTCCACCTCGGCCAGGGAGATGCCCTCGTCGGGGATGTCCAGGGCCAGGGGATCCTCGGGCCGGGCGGCCGCGAGCACCGAGGGCGGGAGGTCCCGGGCGGTGAGGCGGTCCTCGTGCTCCCGGAGGAGGAGCGCCCGCTCCAGGGCGTTCTCGAGCTCGCGGACGTTGCCCGGCCAGGAGTGGACCCGGAGCGCCTCCAGGAAGTCCGGCTCGAGACGGAGGTTCGCGGCGCCCCGGAGCGCCAGGAAGTGGCTCACGAGGAGGGGGATGTCCTCCCGGCGCTCCCGGAGGGGGGGGACGGGGATGGTGACCACGGCCAGCCGATAGTAGAGGTCGGGCCGGAAGGAGCCGTCCTCCAGGGCCGCTTCCAGGTCGCGGTTCGTGGCCGCGATGAGCCGGACGTCCACCTTCCGGCTCTCCTCCCCGCCCACGGGGCGCACCTCCCCGTCCTGGAGCACGCGGAGGAGCTTCACCTGGAGGTCGGGCCGGAGTTCCCCGATCTCGTCGAGGAAGAGCGTGCCCCCGTCCGCCTCCGCGAAGCGCCCGGTCCGGTCCTCCACCGCGCCGGTGAAGGCTCCCTTCACGTGGCCGAAAAGATGGCTTTCCAGCAGCGACTCCGGGATCGCCCCGCAGTTCACGGCCACGAAGGGCTTCTCCGCCCGGTCCCCGTGGTAGTGGATCGCCCGCGCCAGGAGCTCCTTTCCCGTCCCGCTCTCCCCCCGGAGCAGCACGGACGCGGGCGAGGCCGCCACCCGTCCCACCAGGCGGAACACCTCGCGCATGGCCTCCGAGGCCCCCACGATGTTCTCGAAGGAGAACCGGTCCGTGAGCTCGAGCCGGAGCCGGAGGTTCTCCGAGGCCAGGGCCCGGTAGCGGAGCGCCTTCTCCACGGTGAGGAGGAGCGTCTCCTTGCGGAAGGGCTTCTCCAGGAAGTCGACGGCGCCCGTCTTCATCGCCCGCACCGCCCCCTCCACGGTGCCGTAGGCGGTGATCACCACCACCGCCGCGTCCGGGTCCCGGCGCTTCAGCTCCGCGAGGAGGGTCAGGCCGTCCATCCCGGGCATCTGGAGGTCCGTGAGGACGAGATCCACCACCCGGGGATCGAACACCTCGAGCGCCTCCCGGCCCCCCTCCACCGCCACCACCTCGTGGCCCGCCGCGGTGAGTTGCTTCTCCGTCACCCGGCGCAGGCTCTCGTCGTCGTCGACCAGGAGGATCCTCGCCCGGTCAGTCATGCTCCACCTCGCCCCTCCGGAAAAGGACCTCCGCCGTCGTGCCCCCGTCCTCTCCGGGCCGGATGTCGATCGAGGCCCCGTGATTCTCGAGGATCCGGCGCACGATGGAGAGGCCGAGCCCGGTCCCCTCCTCGCGCGTGGTGAAGAAGGGCTCGAAGATCCGGGCCCGGTCCTCCTCGGCGATGCCCGGCCCGTCGTCGGCCACCGCGAGCCGGACGCGGTCTCCCTCCGCGCCGGCCTCCACCGTGACCGTCCCGCCTCCCTCCATCGCCTGGACGGCGTTCATCACCAGGTTCAGGATCACCTGCCGGAGCTGCTCCCCGTCGATCGCCGCCGCCGGCAGGTCCCCGGAAAGCCGCGCCGAGAGCCGGACGCCGCGGCGCCCGGCCTCCACCTTCACGAGCCGGATCACCTCCTCCACCGCGGCGGCGAGGTCCGCGGCGGGTTCTTCCGGTCCCCGCCGGCGCGCGAAGGCCAGGAAGTCGGAGACCACCCGGTCGAGCCGCTCCACCTCCTTCAGGAGGATCCCCGAGAACTCCTCCCGGTCCCCGGGATCCGAGGGATCCGCGGCCAGGATCTCCGCCGCCCCCCGGATCGAGGCCAGGGGCGTCTTCACCTCGTGGGCGAGCCCCGCGGTGAGCTCCCCCAGCACCGAGAGCCGGTCCGCCCGCCGGAGCTGCTCCTCCGTCTGGAGCAGGAGTCGCGTCCGGTCCCGGAGCTCGGCGTAGGCGGAGTCCAGGCGCTCGGCGGTGCGGCGGTAGCGCTCCCCCTCCTCCCGGAGCCTCTGGGCGAGGAGCCCCGTGACCCAGCCCACGAGGTTGTAGAGGACGATCTCCATCCACTGCTCCGTCATCCCGCCGCCCCACTGGAAGATCACGTGGGGAAGGTAGAGCAGGGTGACCAGTGCGGCGGCTCCCACCCCGCCCTTCAGGCCGAACCAGAAGGCGGCCACGATGATGGGGAGGTGGAAGAACCAGCGGAAGACGGCGTGCCAGGGGTGGGCCGAGACGGGGGTGAGGTAATGGCCGAGGCTCACGCAGGCGATCACGCCGGCCAGCGCCGCCACGCGGCGGCCCGTGCCAAGGCCCTGGCCCACTCGTTCCGTCATCGAGAGGCCGAGGATACCCGCGGCGGCGGGGGGATGGCACGGTTGATCCCGCGTTCCCGCGGAGAAAGGGGGGGCGGGGAGGGGGAAGCCGCCGGGACCGGCGGCTCCTCCCGACCGGGGGGAGGAGAT
>JAOZQC010000268.1 GCA_029932425.1 Planctomycetota bacterium
AGTGAGCACGCCGCCCTTCTCGGAGGTCCAGATGGCCATCTACCGGAGAGGCGGTCTCCTGGAGTAGGACCGGCCGGAAACCGCCCGGGGAAGCGAGCATGGGCGAGACATTCGCGGAGAAGGTGCTCGGAGGGAAGGCGAACGAGATCGTCATCGCCGCCCCCCACCATCTCCTCACCCACGACAACACGGCGGCGATCATCGGGAAGATCGCCCCGGAGCTGGCCGAGTACGGGGTGGCCCGGCCGGACCTGCCCGTGATCGTGCTGGACCACGTGGTGCCCGCGGCCAGCGAGAAGACGGCGGCGAACCACAAGCGGATCCGGGAGTTCGCGGCCGCCCACGGGATCCGCCACTTCTTCGACGTGGGGGCCGGCATCTGCCACCAGGTGCTCGTGGAGCGGGGGCTCGCCCGGCCCGGACGGATCATCGTGGGGAGCGATTCCCACACCTGCTCCTACGGGGCGTTGAACTGCTTCGCCACCGGCATCGATCGCACCGAGGCGGCGGCGCTCCTGCTCCGGGGGAAGACGTGGTTCAAGGTCCCGGAGTCGATCCGGGTGACCCTCCGGGGAGCGCTCTCCCCCGGCGTCTCCGCCAAGGACCTCGTCCTCTCCCTCATCGGGGAGATCGGGGCCGACGGGGCTTCCTACCGCTCCGTGGAGTTCCACGGGGACGTGGCGGGCCTCTCCCTGGAGGAGCGATTCACCATCGCCAACATGGGCGTGGAGATGGGGGCCAAGAACGCCGTCTTCCCCGCGGACGGGATCACCCGGGCGTTCCTCGACGGCCGGGGAGTGCCCGAGGAAGGCTACCGGGCGGTGTGGGCCGACCCGGACGCGGCCTACGTCCGGGAGCTGGCGTTCGACCTGGGGGAGGTGGTGCCCGTGGTCGCCCGGCCCCACACCGTGGACAACGTGGTCCCCGTCACGGAGGAGGCGGGCGTGCGGTTCGACCAGTTCCTGGTGGGCACCTGCACGAACGGACGCCTGCCGGACCTCCGGGCCGCGGCCGGCATCCTCCGGGGCCGGCGCGTGGCGCCGGGGACCCGGCTTCTCGTCCTTCCCGCCTCGAAGGCCGTGTTCGAGGCGGCCCTCGACGAGGGGATCGTGGCCGATCTCTCCCGGGCGGGCGGGATCGTGCTGCCGCCCGGCTGCGGGCCCTGCCTGGGCGCTCACCAGGGCGTCCTCGCGCCCGGGGAGCGCTGCCTCTCCACCGCCAACCGGAACTTCCGGGGGCGGATGGGGTGCCGGGAGGCGGAGATCTGGCTGGCGAGCCCGGAGACGGTGGCCGCCTCCGCGCTCACGGGCCGGCTCACCGACCCCCGGGAGGTGACCCGATGAGAGTCTGGAAGTACGGCGACGACGTGAACACCGACATGCTCTTTCCCGGCAAGTACACCTACACCGCGAGCACGCCGGAGGAGATCCTCCCCCATCTCCTGGAGGACCTGGACCCGGAGTTCGCGGGGGGAGTCCGGGAGGGTGACGTGATCCTGGCCGGGAAGAACTTCGGGTGCGGGAGCTCCCGCGAGCAGCCGGTGGTGGGGCTCAAGGCCGCGGGGGTCCTGGCGGTGGTGGCGAAGAGCTTCGCCCGGATCTTCTACCGGGCGGCGATCAACCAGGGGCTGTTGCTCATCGCGTGCCCGGAGGCGGTGGACGCGTGGCGCGAGGGGGACGCGATCGAGATCGACGCGGCCGGGGGCCGGATCCGGGTGGGAGACGCCGCCTTCCGGTTCCCTCCCCTCCCGCGGGAGCTCTTGGAGATCCGGGAGGCGGGCGGGCTCTTGCCCTTCACGCGAAGGAGGCTCCGCAAGGAGCGAAACCCGGGAGGCGCGAGGTGAGGCTTTTCGAGAACGAGGCGAAGAGGATCTACGAGCGGGAGGGCATCCCCGTCCCCCGAAGCCACGGGCTGGTGCGGGCGCCGGAGGAGATCCGGGATCTCGATCCCCCCTTCCCCCTCATGCTGAAGGCGATGGTGCTCACCGGGGGCCGGGGGAAACGGGGCGGAGTCCGGAAGGCGGCGGACCTGGAGGAGGCGGTCGCCGCGGCGCGGGAGATCCTCTCCCTCACCATCGGCGGCTATCCCGTGGAGGCCCTCCTCCTGGAGGAGGCCCTGGAGGAGCGGGGGGCCGCCTACCTGGGCGTCACCGTGAACCCCCTGGACTTCCGCGTGGTGGTCCTCGCCAGCGCCCTCGGCGGCGTGGACATCGAGACCGCGGCGAGGGAGCACCCGGAGGCGGTGCTCCGTCTCCCCGTGCCGGGCAACGAGCCCGAGCTGCCCCCGGAGCAGGCCCGGGAGGTGGGGGGGTTCCTCGCCCGGGGCCTCGGGAACGCGGACCCCGAGGCGCTGGGGGAGGTGGCCGCACGGCTCTACCGGGTCTTCCAGTCCCACGACTGCAAGGTGGCGGAGATCAACCCCCTCCTCGCCACCGCGGGCGGAGACCTGGTGGCCGCGGACGCCAAGATGGTCCTCGACGACAACGCCCTCTACCGCCAGCGGGCCCTGTTCCGCCTCCTGGGATTGACGGAGGCCCGGCACGACGCCTCCGAGCTGACCCGGGACGAGAGGCGGGCCCGGGCGGCCGGCTTTCCCTACGTGGACCTCCTCCCGGAGGACGCGCCGAAGGACCCGGACAAGCTCTACGTGGGGCTCGTGCCCGGGGGAGCGGGGTACGGGATCTTCTCCATCGACGAGACGGCGAACATCGGGGACCGGTTCTTCGGGGGGCGCGTGGTCCCCGTGAACTTCATGGACTCCGGGGGCGGCCCCCCGGAGGAGCGCGTGGCGGAGATGTTCCACCTCCTCATGGACAAGGAGATCGTGGACCTCGTCATCACCTCCCGGTTCGGGGGGATCTCGAGCTGCGACGTGTTCGTGCGGGGGCTCGTGGCCTGCTTGCGGGAGCGGCACGCGGAGGGGCGGCGGATGGTGCCGGTGCACGGGCGGATGGTGGGCACGGACCTCCCGAGCGCCCGGGCCTTCCTCGAGGCGGCGCGGGCGGAGACCCCGGAGCCCCTGGCGGGGCTCGATCTCGAGGTGGGAAACCGCCGGATCATGGCCGAGGTGATCCGGGAAGGACTGGAGAGGGCCTTCCGCGCCCGGGACAAGGAGGTCGGTTGAGATGGACAGAATCCCCGCCGGAGAGGGGCTGCTCGCCCACCTGATCCGATCCGTCCGGCCCTCCGCGGCCGACCACATCGCCGAGACCGGGACCGTGGAGACGGCGGTGGTCGGGCTCGGGGGCCAGGGGACGCGTCACGCCGGGCTCATGCAACGCTACGGGACGAAGGTGGTGGCGGGGGTGGCCCCGGGCCGCGGGGGGGAGCGGGTCCAGGAGACGATCCCCGTCTACGACACCATCGAGGAGTGCCTGGACCGGCATCCCCACGTGGCCGCCGTCTCGATCTGGCGCCACTTCTCCAGCGCCCGCGACGCGGCCATCGAGGCCATCCGGGCCGGCGTGCCCCTGGTGGTGCTCATCACCGAGGGCATCCCCCTGCGGGACGTCCGGGACGTGCTCGCCGCCGCGGACCGCCACCGGACGCTCCTGCTCGGCGGGAACACGCCGGGGGTGATCTTCCCGCCGGAGCGGATCAAGATCGGGATGCTCCCCGACGTCTTCCACCCCGAGGAGCCGGCGCCGGGGAAGGCCGGGCCCCGCGGGGTCACGATCGTCTCCCGGAGCGGCGCCATCCTCTACCACATGTCGGACGCCCTGGCCTCCGCGGGGATCGCCCAGAACGGCGTGCTGGGCGTGGGCGGGGACGGGGCGGTGGGGTCTCCCTTCGTCCGGCTGGTGCCCCTGGCCATGGCCCACGAGGCCACGGACCTGGTGGTGGTGGCGGGCGAGATCGGGGGCGCCCAGGAGGAGCGCCTGGCCGCGGACCTCGCGGCCCACCCGGAGCGCTACCCCAAGCCGCTGGTGGCCCTCGTCTCCGGGGCCCGGGCCCCGGAGGGCAAGACCATGGGGCACGCGGGGGCCATCGTGGCCCCGGGCCAGGAGTACGGCACCTACGCCTCGAAGAAGCGGGCGCTCGAAGAGGCGGGCGTACCGGTGGTGAACAGCCAGTACGACCTCATCGAGGTGGTCCGGGAGAAGCTCGGGGGCCGGACCTACTTCGATCCCGGGCGCTACGCGGCGCGGATGCGGGAGACGTGGGAGGCGGCCCCCGAGCCGCCCGCCTGGGGCACCTACATCACGCGGGTGGAGCCGAACCGGCTCGTGGTGGCGGGGTACGCCCTCCCGGAGATCATCCGGCGCTGCACCCTCCTCGAGGCCGCTCACCTCCTGGTGGCCGGGGAGCGCCCCGCGGACCCGGAGGTCCGGGAGGCGGAGGAGCGCGCGATCCGCGCGGCGCGGCGCCCGGCCCCGGAGATCTCCTTCGGCGAGGACGAGCAGCTCTCCACCGTGCTGGCCCGGGCGCTCCTCGCGGACGGGGAGGCCGAGGAGCGGCCCCCCCGGGAGACGCGGGAACGGGTGGGGCTCGCCGCGGCCGCCCTGGGGCGCATGCTGCGGTTCCTCGCCCACCGCCTGGGTACCGAGGCCGACCTCGACGCGGCCCCGGAGGACGCGCGGTTCGGGGAGCTCGTGGCGCGGGCCGCGGGGGCGGGGCGGGACCCGGCCCCGGAGCGGGTGCGGCTCGTCGAGGCCATGGCGGTGGCCTCCGTGGACCACGGAGTGACCCCTCCCTCCGCCCAGGCCACCGTGCTCGCGGCCACCGTGCGCGCCCCATACGAGATGGGGCTGGCCAGCGGCATCGGCGCGATCACCGACGTGCACGGGGGGGCCGGCGCGCGGGCCGCCGCCTTTTTCCTCGCGTGCGCGGCGAAGGCGAGGGAGGAGTCGATCCCGCTCTTCGAGGCCGCCCACGCCCGCATGACGGAGCTCGTGCGGCTCGGGGAGAGGGTGGCGGGGCTCGGGCATCGCGTGCACACGCAGGATCCCCGGCGGGACGTGCTCTGGGAGCTCGCGGAGAAGGCGGGGACGGCGGGCCCCTGCGTGGAGCTCTCGAAGATGGTGGAGGACGTGTTCGAGGAGGTGCGGGGGTTCCGGCTCCCCATCAACGTGGACGGGGTGATCGGGGCGGTGACGGCCGACCTGGGCCTGCCGCCCGTGGCCGCGAAGGCGCTCTTCATCCTCGGGCGCACGGCCGGCCTCTCGGCCCACTACTTCGAGGAGTTCACGATCCAGCCCCCCATGCGCCGCATCGATTTCGCGCAGGCCGTCTACCGCGGCCCCCCCGACCGCCCCCTGTACTACCGACGTTCCGGATCTTCGCGCGGCTCGCAGATTCGGCGGGAGCAGGCGCCGCAGGCGCCCGCCGCG
>JAOZQC010000269.1 GCA_029932425.1 Planctomycetota bacterium
CCTCGAACCCCGGGACCAGCCGCTTGTAGGAGTTCGTGGTGGGGTTCGTGAAGGCGAGGATGGACCCCGCGTGGGCGAGGATCCCCCCGATGGCGAAGAGCGCCTGGTCCGAGAGGCCGCTGTAGCCGTCGCCCGCGAAGAGCGGCTCGCCCTCCTTCCAGAGGGAGAGGTGCGTGTGCATGCCCGTGCCGTTGTCGTCCCAGAGCGGCTTGGGCATGAAGGTCACCGTCTTGCCGTGCTTGCGGGCGGTGTTCTTCACGATGTACTTGTAGAAGAGCACCTTGTCCGCCATGCGCACGAGCCGGTCGTAGCGCATGTCGATCTCGGCCTGGCCTCCCGTGCCCACCTCGTGGTGCTGGGCCTCCACGTCGATCCCCGCCGCGATCAGGGCGAGCATCATCTCCGAGCGGAGGTCCTGCATGCTGTCCGTGGGCGGCACCGGGAAGTAGCCCTCCTTCTTCCGGGGCTTGTAGCCGAGGTTGGGGTTCTCCGCCCGGCCCGTGTTCCAGGCCCCCTCCTCCGAGTCGATGAAGTAGAAACCGGCGTTCGTGGTCTGGTCGTAGCGGATGTCGTCGAAGACGAAGAACTCGCACTCGGGTCCGATGTAGCAGGTGTCCGCGATCCCCGTGGACCTGAGGTAGTTCTCCGCCTTGCGGGCCACGTTCCGGGGGTCCTTCACGTAGTCCTCCCGGGTGATGGGATCCAGCACGTTGCAGATCATCACCAGGGTGACCGCCTTCATGAAGGGGTCGATCATGGCCGAGGACGGATCGGGCACCACGATCATGTCGCTCTCGCTGATGCCCTGCCAGCCGCGGATGGAGGAACCGTCGAAGCCGAACCCCTCCTCGAAGGCCTCCTCGTCGAGGGCCGACGCGGGGACCGAGAAGTGCTGCCAGAGACCGGGGAAGTCCATGAAGCGGAGATCGACGATCTCCACGTTCCGTTCCCGGCAGAGCTCGAGTACCTCGCCTGGGTTCACGTGTCGCCTCCTCGTTTCCCGCCGCTCCCCCGGCTCGCGCCGGTCAGATGGCTTCCGGCCCCCGCTCGCCCGTGCGGATCCGGATCGCATCCTTCAGGGGGAGGACGTAGATCGCCCCGCGCTCCCCGCCCGCCGCCCGGTAGAGGGCGTCGAGCGTGGGCTTCACGAAGCTCTCGTTCACCGCGATCTCCAGCCGCGCCGCGGGCCGGGCGTCGTAGGCGGCCCCGCCGGCGCCCGCGCCCCCGAGCGTGCGCACGTCGCTCACCGTGAGACGGTACACCTCCACCCGGTTCAGCTCCTCCTGAACCCTGGGAATCGCGTCCGGCTCGATCAGCGCGTGGATGAGCTTCAAGAGCGCCCCGCTGGGTTGCGGCCCGTGGAGGCCCCGGATCGCCGGAGCCGGGCGCGAGTATGGCGGGGGGGGACGCCGCGATCAAGTATCCCCTCCGCGGGAGGGGCCGTCGATTCGGAGACCTTGTCGCCGCCGGGGGAGAGGGGGTAGAAGAGGGGGCATGTCCCGTCTCACCCCCATGATGCGCCAGTACCGGGCGGCGAAGGCCGAGCACCCGGAGGCCCTCCTCTTCTTCCGCATGGGGGACTTCTTCGAGCTCTTCTTCGAGGACGCCCGGATCGCGGCCCGGGAGCTGGGTCTCACCCTCACCTCCCGGGACAAGGCGAACCCGGTGCCCATGGCGGGCGTCCCCGTCCGGGCCGTGGACTCCTACCTCCGGAAGCTCCTGGCCCGGGGACACAAGGTGGCGATCTGCGACCAGGTGCAGGATCCCCGGGAGGCCAAGGGGCTCGTGGACCGGGCGGTGGTGCGGGTGGTGACCCCGGGGACGGTGACGGAGGAGACCGTCCTCGACGCCAAGACGAACAACTACCTGGCCGCGCTCCACACCGCCCCCGCGCGGGCGGGCCTGGCCTGGGTGGACGTCTCCACCGGGACCTTCCGGGTGGAGGAGCCCCCTCCGGACCGGCTGCCCGACGAGATCGCCCGCATCGATCCCGCCGAGATCCTCCTTCCGGAGAGCGCCGAGCTCGCGGATCCCGCCCTCCGGGAGGCGATCCGGGGAGCGATCACGCGGCGCCCGGACCACACCTTCGACCGGGAGGCGGCGCGGCGGAATCTCACCCGGCACTTCGGGGTGGCGCATCTCGACGGCTTCGGCTGCGGGGACCTCACGGCGGGGCTCGGGGCGGCGGGTGCGATCCTTTCCTACCTCGAGGAGACCCAGAAGACGGGGCTCTCCCACCTCTCCCGGCTCGAGCGCGTGCGGGACGGCACGCACCTCGTCCTGGACCGGAACACCCGCCGCGCGCTGGAGATCACGGCGTCCATGGCGGACGGCTCCCGGCGCGGGACGCTCCTCGAGGTGCTGGACGAGACGAGGACGGCCATGGGCGGGCGCCGGCTCCGGAGCTGGCTCCTCGAGCCGCTCCTGGACCCGGAGCGCATCCGCTACCGCCTGGACGCGGTGGAGGAGCTCGTGGGCGACAGCTTCCGGCGGGCCGATCTCCGGCGCGCGCTGTCCCGGGTCCGCGACCTGGAACGGATCGCGGCGAAGATCGCCACGGGGCGGGCGGGGCCCCGGGACCTCGTGGCGCTCCGGCAGTCCGCGGAGACGCTGCCCGCGGTGCGCGAGAGCCTGGCCGGCGTCTGCTCCCAGGCCCTGGCGGACCGGCTCTCCGAGATCGATCCCCTGGACGACCTCCGCGCCCTGGTGGAGAAGGCCCTCCTCGACGACCCCTCCCCGGTGCTCCGGGAGGGCGACATCATCCGGGAGGGCTGGTCCGCGGAGCTCGACGGGCTCCGGTCGCTCCGGAAGGACGGGACGGACTGGATCGCCTCCTTCCAGGCGCGGGAGGCCGAACGCACGGGCATCCCGAACCTGAAGGTCGGCTACAACCGGGTGTTCGGGTACTACATCGAGATCACCCACGCGAACCGCGACCGCGTGCCCCCGGACTACCACCGCAAGCAGACCCTGAAGAACGCGGAGCGCTACATCACGCCCGAGCTGAAGGAGTACGAGACCCGGGTCCTCAGCGCCGACGAGAAGGCGAAGGCCCTCGAGACCCGGCTCTTCCTCGAGCTGCGCGGGCGGGTGGCGGAACACGTGGGGCGGATCCAGGCGACGGCGGGGGCCGCGGCGGAGGTGGACGCCCTGGCCGCCCTGGCGGAGGCCGCGGCCGGGGGGGGCTACGTGCGCCCGGAGATCCGGGAGGACGCCCGGATCGAGATCCGGGAGGGGCGGCACCCGGTGCTGGAGCGGGTGCTCACGGAGGAGCCCTTCGTCCCCAACGACACGGTGCTGGGGGGCGAGGCGGGCACGGTGGCGGTGATCACCGGCCCCAACATGAGCGGGAAGTCGACCTACCTCCGCCAGACCGCCCTCATCGTCCTCCTCGCGCACTGCGGGTCCTTCGTGCCCGCCCGGGAGGCGCGGATCGGTCTCTGCGACCGCATCTTCACCCGGGTGGGCGCCGCGGACGACCTGGCGCGCGGCCGGTCCACCTTCATGGTGGAGATGAGCGAGACCGCCGACATCCTGAACCACGCCACCACCCGGTCCCTGCTCGTGCTCGACGAGATCGGGAGGGGCACCTCCACCTACGACGGGGTGGCCATCGCCTGGGCCGTCACCGAGCACATCGCCCGCCGGATCGGGGCCCGGACGCTCTTCGCCACCCACTACCACGAGCTGACGGCCCTCGCCGACCGGCTGCCCAACGTGGTGAACCTGAACGTGGCCGTGCGCGAGTGGGGGGAGGAGGTCATCTTCCTGCGCAAGATCCGGGAGGGGGGCACCGACCGGTCCTACGGCGTCCACGTGGCCCGCATCGCGGGGGTACCCGCGGCGGTGGTGGAGCGGGCCGCCCACATCCTGGCCCGCCTGGAGCGCGAGGGGGCGGCCCCCGCGCGGGTCCCGGAGGAGGCCCCCCCTCCGGTCCGCCAGCTCACCCTCTTCACCCCCGCGCCGGCCCCCCTCCTGGAGGAGCTCCGGGCCCTCGATCCCGACCGCCTGACCCCCCTGGAGGCCCTGCTCAAGATCCGGGAGTGGAAAACCCGATGGGAATCCGAGTGAAGCACGGCTTCGAATACGGGTTTTCACGTGGGAAAACGCGAATCGGAGGCTATACTCTGGTCCAAGGAAGCATCCACAGGTCCGCAGGTGTGTCCGTTCCTGGACTCAGGGGGCATGGAACATGAGGCTGAAGACCACACTGGCCGCCGCACTGGTACTCGCCGTTTGCATCTCCGCGCAGGCCACCGAGATCCCCAACGGCAACTTCTCCGACACCTCCGAGGGCACGAACTGGACCTCTTCCATCGCGGACTGGACCCTCGACCCCTCGGTGACCGTCTCGTCCGAGCGGGCGGGTCTCTTCTTCGCCATCGACGGCTTCTCGAACCGCGACCTGGACCCCGACGACCGCACCGCCTTCGCCCTCATCGACAACAGCGGCGGCGGTGACCAGACGCTGCGCTCCTCCACCTTCCGGATCTCCAACTTCCGGATCGTGTTCGTCTACGCCTACCTCACGAACAACGAGCCCGGCGACACCACGAACACCGACCCGTTCACGGTCACCCTCGTGGACACCACGAACGCCTCGGGCACCGTCACGAAGACGGTGTCGGACGTGGACGACAGCCACCTCGCCAAGAGCACGATGAGCTACGGTCCCTTCGCCGGCATCCAGACCTACGACACCGACTGGCGGACCTTCACCATCGACACGAGCTCGCTCATCGGCGACTACGGCTACCTGGAGTTCACGATCGCCGACAGCGACGAGGAGTCCGGCGACGCCTCCGGCTTCATCCTCGACAACGTGACCCAGGTCCCCGAGCCGGCCACCCTGTTCCTCTTCGGGCTGGGCGGCCTGGGCCTGACCCTCTACGGCCGCCGAAAGCTCCGCAAAAAACTGGGGTACGGCCCTATCGCCTGAAAAACTGGGGTACGGCCCTATCGCCTGCAAATCCGGGGTCGGGCCTCGCCTACACGGCTGACAGGCACGGCTTTTTCACTTTCCGCGCCCTCACCGCAGCCCGACTCCCGGGCCGGGCGCCTCGTGAAACATCGCTGACAGACACGATTTTTTCACTCTTCCCCACTCCCCCCGCGCGCCGTCCTCCCGCCCTCCCTCCGCCCCCTTCGGACGAAGCTCCCCCCCCCGGTCCCCCCGCAGGACGGGACGAGGCCCGGGCCGGGGGACCGCGGCGGCCGTCGGCGGTTAACCCGCATTTTCTCATCAGGCGTGCGGGCGATGGCTCCAAGCCGGTGCTGGGAACAGAGTTCCATCGGAGGGCGGAACCCCTGGTCCACCACAGGC
>JAOZQC010000270.1 GCA_029932425.1 Planctomycetota bacterium
TGGAGCCACCCCGCCGGGGGCGGCGAGATCCGCCGAAGACCGTGGGGCCTGATGTGAACGGCGGGCGGGGGGAGGCCGAGGCGCCCGGTCCGTCATTCCTCAAGGGTCAGGCCTCTTCTTCGCGCGCGCCGCCATCCGCCGGCACCCGCACGATGTTCGCCCCGAGGCCCGCGTACGGCGTGTCGTTACACGTGGCGATGACGATCTGGCAGGCCTTGGCCGCTTCCTCGAGGATCAGGCAGAGGCGCTTCATCCGGACGGGATCGGCGTTGACGAGCCGGTCGTCGATGACGACGAGGTTGCGTTCGGCCTTGCTGACGAGGACGGCGATCGCGAGTCGGAACAGCACCACGACCTGTTCCCTGGCCCCGTGGCTCAGGTTCGCCAGGGGGAGGTCCGCCCCGTAACGGGCCATGTGCACGCCGGTCGGCTTCAGGTCATGGTCGATGTGGAGGGCGTCGTAGTTTTCGTCGGTGAGGAGGCGGAGCCAGTGATTGACGAGTTCCTGGATGGGACCGGATAGGGCCGCGGACCGCTGCCTCTCGTGCGCGAGCACGAGGTCGTGGAGGAGCTTCGCGCCCGCGGCGCGGCGCTCGAGCACGGCCTTGCGCCGCCTCATCCGGGCGAGCTCGATCTCGGTGTCCGCCAGCAGGCTGTAGGTCCGTTGCGCGGCGGACTCCTCGATGCGCGCCAGGGCCGCCGCGCTCCTGCTGCGCAGCTCGCCGAGTTGCCTCTCCAGCTCCCGGACGCGGCTCCGGGCCTGCTCGTGGAGCCGCTTCGGCGTCGTGACCTTCTCCTCGAACTCCGACAGGAAAGATTCGAGGGCCTCCTCTGCGTTTCGGACCTCTTCCTCGGAGGCCGTGACGAGCTTCCGCAGTTGCTCGATGGTGCCGTAGTTCTCGAGAATCGCGGTGATGCCATCCTCGTGGGTCTCGATCTCGGCCTTGTAGCCCGCCAACTTGTTCGAGGTCGCCTGGCGGTTCTCCACGAGGTGGAGGTGCCTCTGCGACGCCTCCTTCTCGGCCTTCTGCTCTTCGGCGATCTCGCGGATGAGGCGCTCCTTCTCCCGATCCCGGGCGGCGATCCGGTCGCGGATCCACCCGCCCCCCCGCTCCCGGGTCTCCGGCGGGAGAGTGCTCGCACCCCGCGTCTCCTCCTTGATGCCCCGCTTGACCCGGCCGAGCTCCTCCTTCGCGTCGGGCTCCGTCGCCTCGGCCTGCTCCAGGTTCTTCTCCAGCGTCGAGATGGTCCGGTCCAGCTCGCGTCCCTTCTCGTGCAGGGCCGCCATGCCCTCCGCGTCGGACACGCCGAACCGCGTCAAGTACCCCCGGACCTCTCGTTCCACCCCGTCCCGCTCGGTGAGGAGGTCCTTCAGGGCGGAGGCCCCGCTGCGGACCCGGACCTTGCCCACGCCCTCGATCCGGAACTCGGTCGGCTCGGTGACGAGGTACTCGTCGTCCTCGGAGGGTAGGAGCTCGGGCCGGATCTCGAGCTTGCGGGCCTTCCCGGTCCACTCGAACCCCACGCGGATCGCGCCGGCCTCCACCTTGGCCTGGAGAACACTCAGCTTCTCGGATGCGGCCCGGAACCGCTTCCACTCCTTGTCGTCGGGAACCACGAGTTCCGCGCGCTCTTTCTTCCGCGCTTCCAGCTCGGCCTCGATCTCCGTGACCCTCTCCAGGTGCTGCTCGAGGCGCGCTCTGTCCTTCTCGAGCTTCCCCAGCCGCTCCAGCGCGTGCAGGGCCTGGAGCTCGGCTTCCAGCTCCTTCAGGGCGGGTTCCAGCTCCTCCTTCCAGCGTCGCCCGTGGCGCTCACGGGTGGCCGCTTCCGCCCTGGCGTCCGCGGCCGCTTCCGCGAGAGAGTCTTCGAGCTTCCTCACCTCCGCCCTGCGCCGGCGGATCTTCTCCTGCCTTTCCTCGACCTGGGAGAGGTCCTTCCTGAGGCGCTCGCTCTTCTGCCGGGCCTCGCTCTTGGCCCGCTCCTTCACCTCCCGCTCCCGGACGAGATCCTCCGCCGCCTGCACGCGGGCCGCAGCATCGGCGAGTTCCGCCTGCGCCTTCTCCCGTTCCGCCTGCTTCTCGACCAGCGAGCTCTGGATCTCCTCCAGGTCCGCGCGGTGGGACTCGGCCGACTCGGCCTTCTCCAAGAGGTCGGCGAGGCGCTCCTCGAGCCTGGGCAGCTCCGCCTGCAGACGCCCCAGTTCGCTGCCGGCGGCGACGCGGCCCGTCGGCGTCCAGTACTGCTCGTAACTTTCGCGGATCCGTTCCAGGACGCGCGCTTCGACGGGCGAGCGGGCCGCCAGCCGCACGAGGCCCTGCAGGCCCTGCTTCACCCCCTCGCTCCAGGCCTTCGGAGGAATGGCCCCGTCGGACTGGAGGAACCACAGAGCCTGGGCCAGGCCGCGGTGCTCGGGCCGTGCGGCCGTGCGGACCGTGGCTTCGCCGCGCAGGATCTCCCGGAGCCTGGCATCCGCGTCGTCCCCTTCGTGGTCCAGCTCCCAGGTCCCCCCCCGCTCCGAGTAGAGGGCGCTCCTTGGGTTCTTGAGGAACGTCTTGACGGCTCGATACCGCCGGCCGTTCGCCCGGAACTGGACCTCCGCCTCGGGACCGAGGCTGCTGCCGACCGGCTGGATGGATCGAATCTCCTCCGTCCTGGAGCCGTGCCGGTCGAAGAGGACGCGGGTCAGCGCCTCGAACAGCGTGGACTTGCCGGCCTCGTTCCTCCCCACGAGCAGATTGATGCCGTCCTCGAAGCGGAACGTGTGTGGCTCGCGGTAACCGCGCCAGTTCCTGACGGTGATCTGCTCGATGATCACCGCTGCACCTCCGCTGCGAGGCGCCGGAGCAGCGACCTCGCCTCCTCGACCACCTCCGGGCCCGCAGAGGCGGCTTCCCTCCCCGGGCCCTCCGGGATCCTGCCTTCGAGGATGGCGGCGAGGTCTTCCTCCACGCCGGCGAGAAGGCCTTCGGGCAGGGCCGCCGGCGTGCTCGGCACCACGTCGAGGGTCTCGACCGGCCAATCCAGGAAGAACGCCTCCTCTCCCAGCTCGTCCCGGAGAGCCCGCAGCCCCTCCCACACGTCAGGAGGCGCGGCCGGGTCGAGCTCGGGGCTGACCCGCAGGAGCTGCGTGGAGAGAGGGCCGGCTTCGAGGACCACTTCGCGGAGGTGTTCCACGTCCGTCTTGTCGCGGATCAGGGGCTCGTGTTCGCCCCATCGAAGCGCTCCCACCTTGCGCGGCGTGACCCCGGGCTCCGCACCGGCGGCGGAGATCTCGACAAGGACCACGTTGCCGGGGTTCTTCTCGTGGAAGCTCGTCTGCTCCATCGTGCCCGAGTACACGGCTCGCCCGTGCTGCACGAATCCGTGCCAGTCCCCGAGGGCGAGGTAATCCAGGCCGGCCTCGTCCGGCCGCGCGGCCGAAATCGGGAAGTTCGTGGGCTTGGCGAGGATGTCCAGCGCACCGTGCGCGATGCCGACCCGGATCCGCCCGTCGCCCGCGGCCCGCGCCGGCATCCATGCGGTGGGGTCGAGCATGCTCTGCTTCTGCGTCAAGGGAGCCGGGTAGAGCGCCACGTCCTCGCGGAACTCGATCTCCGCGGGTTCGCGCACCACCACCACGTGGTCCCCCACCGCCTGCCAGCTCTGACGGTCCCAGACGCCCCCCGCCACGAGCGGATCGTGGTTTCCGGGCAGCACGAAGACCGGGATCGGAGCGAAGCCGTCCAGCACGGAGACCGTCTTCCGGACGACGGCCTCATCCACGTCGTGGTGCTCGAACAGGTCGCCCGCCAGGAGGACGAAGTCCACACCTTCGCGCTTCGCCAGCTCCACCACCCGAGCCGCCGTCTCGAACCGCCTGGCGCGGACCTCCTTCGCCTTCTCCCCGGCCTGCAGAGCCTTCATTCCCATCTGCCAGTCGGCCGTGTGGAGAAACTTCACGGACATGGGCGATCTCTCCCGCGCATGGTCACCGCCTGAGCACCCAGGGTACTCCCAGGCAAACCCTCGGCCACGTCCTTCCCGCCCAAGCCGCTCTCCCCCGTGGCGAAGGAACTCCTACCTGCGCCGTCCCCGGGGTTCCGAGTTGCGAGCCCAACGCGTCGGATTGCCACCGGCTTGGCCGCGTACCGCCAACCGCCAACAGCCTCCAGGTGCCGGGCCTTCCTCATGCCCTGAATCGCCCGACCTACAGCCCTTCGTAGTAGCCCCTGATCTTCCGCGCCATCAACCGCCGTCGATCCGCAAGGAAGCCCTCGTAGTCTTGAACCGTCATGGCCTCCACGCCTTCCGGAATGCAATGCGCCTCGAAGTTCTCGCGAAGCTCCGCCGAATCGCAAATGGCCCCGTACGCGGCCCTTCCGCCCTCGCAAGCCTTCACCACATCCGAGAAGTAGTCGCCCGGCGCCCGGTCTCCGATCTGGATGTTGATCTCGCTCTGCATCATGACGTAATTCGCGATCTGGTTGTACTTTGACTGGGTGAGTCCGTGCTTCTTCAGGTAGTTCCGCGGAAACAGGTGGTGGACATCACCCCGGTGGGCAATCAGGTCATGCACGGTGATGTCCCGGGACAAGAACCCCTTGTCATTCGCACGCACCTGAGACGCCAGAAACACGTTGAAGTACGGACTACTCGCCACCGAGGTGTCCATCTGCATCGGGAGTCCCGTCTCCCAGAAAGGATCGGCAAGATCCGCCTGCTCGATACTCTCCAGGTACGCGGCAACGCTCCCGGAGTCGATCTGCCGGATGTCACGGTCGAAGCTGGTCTCCGGAGAGCCGGAATACCGTCCCGTCAGCACGGACATGACGAACCAGCGCCGGACGAGCGACTCGATCCGGCTGGGAGTCTCCCCCTGGTCACGCAGCACCAGATACACGACATACGCGAAGTTCAGAGCGTTCTGCGATCGGATCATCGACGCGTCGATGAAACCCGCAGAGCGGATGATCATGACGAATCGCTTGAAGTCCGTCTCGTTCATGAACCGCACGAGGCCCTGTTCCAGCCGCCGGAATGAAGTCTCGGCGATGGCTTCCTCGTACGACCTTGTCTCGAAACTGCGCCCCGAGAGAAGTGCCACCAGGTCGCCGAGCTTCCCGCGCCTGAACTCCGACATGAACGCAACCCGGAGCATGTCCGTGTACGAAGGGTCGTACAAGTTGTCGTTCTCATGCCGCAACCACGCCATCTTCCGGAAGTACTCCGTCTGCTTGAACTCCCGGTCCAACTCAGCAAGCTGCTCGTAAAACTCCGGCGCTACGGCCAGATGACAGAAGTAATCGATACATTTTCGAAGCTCATTTCCTCCGTAATTTTCA
>JAOZQC010000271.1 GCA_029932425.1 Planctomycetota bacterium
CCGCGGAAAGCGGCAGCCGCCGGGGGGGGCCGGGCGGGCACAGGGTTCCGGATGAACTGCTCCGAGTTCGAACGACGACTCGGGCTTGAGGACGGCCCGGAGGCGGAAGAGGCACTGCGTGCCCACGCCGCCCGATGTGAAGGTTGTGCGAGGAAGCTCCGCCTCCGGGATCTCCTGGCCGGCGGCCTGGGGAGGCTCCCTCGGACGGCCGCCCCCGCGCCCCTCGACGAGGTCGTACGGGGAGCCGCGAGAGAGGTCCTCGAGGCCCCCCGGAAGGGGTTCGGGGAGTCCCTGGCCCTGCTGGCCGCGGTCCTGGCGGTGGTGGCGGCGGGGGGAGTGATCCTGGGGCTGCTGGCCCCCGGGGCGCGGACCCGGCGCCACGACCTCCGCGTGGTGGTGGAGGCCGGGAACGGCTTCGTGGAGGAGGAGAGCGTACTCGAGGAGATCTACGGTCCGGACGCATCCCCGCTGCTCACCGCCCAGGAGGACTTCCGTCGTGGGCGGTGAACGAGGCGTCCCCCGGGAACTCCTGCTGCTGGGGCTTCCGCTCTTCCTCGCCCTCGCCGCCTCCTGCGGCGCGGACGTGACGTCCGCCGCGCCCGCCGTGGACCGGCTGAACCGCATGGCCCGGGCGGAGGCGGCCTACGCCTACGAGGGGATGAAGACGGTCACGGTGCGCTCGGGGAAGCGCGAGTGGGTGCGGGCCTACTACGTGCAATGGGACCCGGCGCGCGGCACGCGGATCGAACGCATGGGGGAGGCCAGCGGGAACGGGGAGAAGGGCAGGAGGAGCGGGTCGCGCTGGAACCGGTGGTGGTCGCGCCTCTACTGGCTGAAGGATCGGGAACTCCTGCTCCGGAACTACCGCGTGCAGGAAAGGGGACTGGAGACCGTGGCCGGGAGGCCGGGGGTCGCCCTCGAGATCCGGCCGGTGCATCCCGGGCGGCCGCGAATCCGGCTCGTGGTGGACGAGGAGACGGGGTTGCTCCTCGACTACCTCAAGTTCGACTACCGGGGGGAGCCGGTGTTCCACTCGCGTTTCACGGCCCTCCGGCTCTGGAAAGCGGCCCCGGGGCGCGCGGAGGAGCCGCGGGGCCCGGGGGCCCCGTCGAGAGGGGGGAAGGAGCGACGCGCGGGGGCTCCGTTCCGGGTGCTCCGGCCGGGCTTCCTCCCCGCGGGCTTCGAAAGGAAGGGGGAGTGGATTCGAGGGAAGCTGGTCCGACAGGTCCTGAGCGACGGCCTCACCTGGATCGAGATCGTGGAGCGGCGCGCGGCTTCGGGCTCCGAGGGGAACGTGGTGCGCCAGTGCCGCCGGGGTTCGCGGGTGTACCTGCGGGTCGTCCTCGAGGGGGTGGAGATCCGTCTCGTGGGTCGGATCGATCCCGCGGAGCTCCTGGCCATCCTCGAGAGCATGGAGTAGTCGCTTTCTCCCTCCGGGTCTTGCCCCTCGGTGTATAATGATCCTGCTGGACCTTGTGCCGGCACGCCGTGTGCATGCTCGTGATTCGTCGCCGGGATCCGACGGATCGACGGCGTAGACCCTTGTCGGAAAGGAAGTTGGAAACGCGGCCCTCCGTGGCCTGGTAAGGGGGCGCCACCGCAGGTGGCAAGCCGGTTGCCGGTCGGGAGGCGCCGGTACCTGTTGCCCGGGGTCGAGCCCGGGCCACCGGGAAAGGGAGGTCGATGATGGTGCGCCGGATCTTGACGGCAGGGCTGGCCTTCGTGGGGGTGCTGCTCCTCGCGATGAGCGCCGCGAGGGCGGACCGGCTGGGAGGTGCCTACCGGGGCCCGTACGAGGACGAGCTGAAGCCGAAGGAGGAGACGACCACCGAGGTGACGTCCGGGAACACCCAGGCCGCGTCGCCGGACACGAGCGGCGCCAACTCCGGGAAGACCTCGGGAGGCGGCACCACGGAGGCGCCGGGGGCCGGTTCCGGAGAGGGGTCGGGCGAGGGCTCCGGCGAGGGCTCGGGATCGGGAGAAGGCAGCGGGGACGACGGAGGGGCCGCGCAGCAGCCTCCCGACGGTGACACTCCTCCGCCGGACCAGGGCGGGGGCGGCGAGGAGGGCGGAGAATCCGGGCCCTCCACGACCACCGGCGGCGGCGAGGGAGGCGGCACCACGGGGGGATCCAGCGCTCCCTCTTCGGGGACCAGCCCCGGCGGCCCGAGCTCGCTCGGGTCCGCGGGCGGAAAACCCGGGGGCGGCGGCAAGACGGAGAGGGTGGACGTCAAGGCCTTCTGGACCTTCTGGTTCGAGTCGAACAAGGAATGGCTCCTGAAGGAGCGGCTGGCCGCGCGCGGCGGGGCCGGCGTGGCGCCGGGCTCCTCCAGCCTGTACTTCCGCGGAGCGGTGTCCGGTCGCACCAGCGTCCCCGTGACCGCGGACCAGAAGATGAAGGAAATCTTCCCCGTCCTGGTGGAGGCGGTGACGAACAAGCACAACTGGATCCGCGATGCGGCGATTCTGGCCCTGGGGAAGCTGGGTACGCCGGAGGTGGTGCCGCATCTCGTGGCCCGGCTCGGTGACAACGACCCGGAGCTGCAGGAAGACGCCCTCCTCGCCCTGGGGCTGACGCGCCAGGCGGAGGCGATGAAGCCGCTCCTGGCCCAGCTCAAGGCCTCCGACCTCAGGCTGAAGGCCTTCGCGGGGCTGGGACTCGCGCTCCTCGAGCGGCCGGAGGCGCTCCCGCCCATCCTCCAGGAGTACGAGCGGCTTCTCCGTCCGGGTCCCGACGCCACCTCCCGCGAGGACACCGCGGGATGCCTGGCGGTGTCCATCGGGATGCTGGGGAACGAGGATGCGGTGGACGTGCTCGCCACCCCGCTCGCCAAGTTCCGCAAGGGGCACACGGAGCTGAAGAAGTACATCTGCCAGGCCCTGGGCCGCATCGGGGGCGAGAAGGCCCGGACCTGGCTGCTCCGGGCGCTGGGGAGTTGTGACGAGCAGGTGGCGGCGGCGGCGGCCCTGGCGCTGGGCGCGTTCCCGGACCGGACGGTGGTCCCCGCCCTCCTGGGTCGCGACGGCCTGGGTTCGGGACACCGGATGCCGAAGGTCTTCGCCGCGCTCTCCCTCGGTCGCATCGGCCGAGCCCTTCCGGAGAACGACGTCCTGCGGAAGAAGATCCGGGCCGAGCTCAAGCAGTGGGCCGTGAAGCCCGCCCGGGACAAGTACGCCACGATGTACGCGTCCCTGGCCCTCGGCATCATGGGGGACGGCATCGCCGACCGCACCTTCGCGGAGCTCCTGAACGCGAAGAACCGGACGAAGCACCGGGCGGAGGTGCACAGCGCCATCGCCCTGGCCTGCGGACTCCTGGACAACCGCCTCGCCCTGCAGTCTTTGCGCGAGATCGCCCTGCGGGCGTCCTACGAGCCGGAGTACCGCGGATACTCGGCGCTGGCCCTGGCTCTCATGGGGGACGAGGGTTCGAAGGAGGATCTGAAGAAGCGGATCCTCGGCTCCCGGCGCTGGGAGGTGCTCCGTTCGGGGTGCTGGGCCATCGGGCTCTTCGGCGATGTGCGGGACCTCGACTGGCTCCTCACCTGCCTGAAGATGGACGACAAGTTCTACGTGCAGGGAGCGGCCGCGGAGGGGATCGGTCTCCTGAAGGACGGCCGGGCCGTGAAGCCCCTGCTCGAGATCATCAAGAGGGATCCCATCCCCCGGAACCGGGCGTTCGCCATCGCGGCCCTGGGCTGCCTGGTGGATCCCGCTCCCGTGCCCCGCATCCCGCAGCTCTTCGCGAACGTGAACTACCGCGACCAGCGGAAGATCGTCCGCAGCGTGATGATGAACCTCTGACTGCGTGGCGAGGAAGGTCGCCGAACCGGCCGGCTCCCCCCGGGGCCGGCCGGTCGTCTTTCCGCTTCATCCCCGCTCCGGGAGACTCGATAGGGATACGAGACCCTTTTCTTCGAGGTGCTCCATGGAGTGCAAGGACTGCGGGACCAGGAACAAGACGGGGGCCTATTTCTGCAGCGGGTGCGGGCGGCCCATGGGCTTCGAGCAGGGGGTCCGCACCGCGACGGAGGATACCGCCGGTCTCGAGGAGGTCCCCGCCCCGGGTCCCTCGGCGGAACCTCCCCCTCCCCCGGAGGACATCCCGGCCCGGAAGACGGGGGGCCGGGCCCTGTGCTCCATGTGCATGGGGTCGTTCCCGGAGACGGTCATGGCGGTGGTCGACGGCCGGACCTACTGTCCGGACTGCACCCCCGTGACCGCGCACCGGAGCGAGCCCGTGCGGACGGGCCCCGACCCCTTCGGATACCGGGCGGCGGCGGAGTACGTTCCGGGCTCACCGGCGGCGCCGGTGGAGATGCGGAGGGGGGGGAAGAGGTGGGCGCTGGGCCTGGCCGGCCTGGTCCTGCTGGGAGGGGGGATCTTCTGGCTCGTGGCGGGCCGCGGCTCCGGCCGCATCGACCGGATGCTGGCGGGGGTGGACGGCGCCCGCCCGGACGCGCGCCTCCTGGTCTCCCGGTACCGGGAGGGAGAGCGGCTGGACTACGACGTCAGGGCGAAGCTCGACATGGACATGGACGGCGACTCCGGCCCTCTCGGCTCGCTGGCCGCCTTCGGGACCGTGAACATGGACATCACGGGCACGATGAACGTGGACGTCCTGTCCGTCAGCGGTGATGGAGACGCGGACCTGAGGGTGACGCTGAGCGACTTCCGCGTGGGGGGGAAGGCGAAGGTGAACGGCCGGGAGGTGTCGATCACGGGAGCCGGAAACCCGTTCTCCGGGCTGAACGGCACGGTGACCCGGATGCGCGTGGACGCCTTCGGAGAGCCGCTGGACGACCCGGAGGGCCCGGATGCCGCGGGGGTGGTCCCGGGCCTGAGCACGGTGTACGGCGGCCGCATCGCGGGCGTCCCCCGCCACGAGCTCCGGGTGGGGGACACGTGGAAGCGGACCCAGCCCCTCCACACGGTGAACGGGATCTCCCTCCCGGGGTCCGCGGTGGCGGTGGAGTTCCGGGTGGAGGGCTACAAGAAGCTCGGCGGGCGCGACTGCATGGTCATCTCCATGCGCGGCGGACGGGACGGTTCGAACCCTCCCTCCCTGCGGGGTCTCGGGAAGATGGACATGGACCTCGACCTGGCGGGGGTGATGTTCTTCGACTACGAGGCCGGCTGCATGCGGAAGATGGCCATGGACATGGACGTGGAGATGTCGATCTCGGGCCCCTCCGGCTCGATCAGCGCAGAGGCCCACATGGAGATGGACATCGACCTCCGGTAGCCCGCATTTCTCATCCGGCGTGCGGGCGATGGCTCCAAGCCGGTGCTGGGAACAGAGTTCCAACGGAGGGC
>JAOZQC010000005.1:0-1334 GCA_029932425.1 Planctomycetota bacterium
AGACCGTCCCCGACGACGACGCCGACGACCTGGAGCCGAAGGGCCGCTTCGCCTACTGATGGACCGGGCCCCCTTCACCCTGCCGCTCCCCGGGGGGAGGATCCTCGCCCTCGGCCCCCGGACCCTCGTCATGGGCATCCTCAACGTGACGCCGGACTCCTTCTCCGACGGGGGCGATCACCTCGATCCGGAGGTCGCGGTGGCCGCGGGCCTGGCCATGGCCGAGGCGGGCGCCGACCTCCTGGACGTGGGCGGCGAGTCCACCCGGCCCGGCGCCGCCCCCGTGGACCCGGCGGAGGAGCAGGCGCGCGTCCTCCCCGTCATCGAGGCGCTGGTCCGGGAGAGCGGCGTCCCCGTCTCCGTGGACACCCGGCACGGGGAGACGGCGCAGGCCGCCCTCCGGGCGGGGGCCAGCCTCGTGAACGACGTCTCCGCCCTCGCCGCTCCCCCCCCCGGCGCCGCCGCCGCGCGCGCGGGGGCCCCGGCGATCCGCCCGCACATGCGGGGCACCCCCGCCGACATGCGGGACCGGGCGACCTACCGGGACCTCATGGGGGAGGTGGCGGCCGAGCTGTCGGAAGCGATGGCCCGGGCGAGGGCCGTGGGCATCGCCGAGGACCGCATGGTGCTCGACCCCGGGATCGGCTTCGCGAAGACGGCGGAGCAGTCCCTGGAGACCATCCGGCGCCTCCCGGAGCTGGCCGCCCTGGGGCGCCCGATCCTGGTGGGCCCCTCCCGCAAGTCGTTCCTGGCTTCCATCGAGGACGTCCCCCCCCGGGAGCGCCTCCATCTCACCCTGGGGGCCGTCCTGGCCTGCGCCGCGAACGGGGCCCACATCGTCCGCGTCCACGACGTCCGCCCCGTGGTCCAGGCCCTCCGCGCCTTCGAAGCCGCCGTCTGAAACATCGCCGACCGGCAGAGCTTCTTCACGTTCCCGCGGCCACCGCCCGCGCTCCCCCCTTCCGCCCCCCCCCCCCCCCCCCCCCCCCTTCCTCCCCGCCTCCCGCCCCGAACCCCTCTCCCCCCGTTGCTCCCCGCTCCCGGAGCGGGCGAACCCCCGGAACGCATCCGAGAACCTTCCCGCGGTCCGCGCCCCCCGATATCATCTGTCCGTCCCGAGGGCTTTCCATGCCGACCATTCCCCAGGACTTCATCGAGATCTTCCTGATCTTCCTCCTGCTCTACGCCGTCTTCCGGTTCATGCAGGGGACGATCGCGGGGACGATCGTGCGGGGGCTCGGGTTCTTCCTCACCATCGCCCTCTTCGGGGCCATGCTCGCCCTCTCCCACTTCGGCCTGGAGATCATCGGGGCCATCTTCCGCTACATCCTGGC
>JAOZQC010000005.1:1344-16321 GCA_029932425.1 Planctomycetota bacterium
GGGGGATCCTTCGGCTCGGCCGGAACCCGGTGATCGGCCGCCTCGTGGCCCGCGACTCCCGGGTGGTGGACGAGGTGGTCCGGGCCGCCCTCGACCTGGCGAAGGACCGGATCGGGGCCCTCATCGCCTTCGAGGGCCAGGTGGCGCTCGACTCCTACATCGCCTCCGGGGTGGAGATCGGGGCCGACGTGAAGGCGGAGCTCCTCGACACCATCTTCTGGCCGGGTTCCGCCCTCCACGACGGGGCGGTGATCATCCGCGAGAGCCGGATCGTGGCCGCGGCCTGTCTCCTGCCCCTCACGGAGAACCCGGAGGTCTCCCACCGGCTGGGCACCCGGCACCGGGCGGCCATCGGGCTCACGGAGGAGTCCGACGCGATCTGCGTGGTGGTCTCCGAGGAGACGGGCATGATCTCGGTGGCGAAGGAGGGGAGGCTCTTGCCGAACTTCGACGAGGAGCGGCTCCGGGCCCTGCTCCGGGAGGAGTACCGGATGGGAGGTGCGTCGTGAGCGCCGCCGCCCGGCCCCGCCGCCGCCCGTTCGCCGGGCTCTCCTCCTTCGTGGTGGGGATGTTCACGCGGAACCTGGGCGCCAAGATCGCGGCCCTGGTGCTCGCCTGGCTCGTCTGGTTCACGGTGCGCCAGGACATCACGGGAGAGTACCTGGACCGCCGGGCGAGGATCCATCCCATCCTCGACGACGGCCTGATGCTCGTTCAGAAGCCCCCCGAGCCGGTGACCGTGAAGTGGGTGGGCCCCAGCTCCCGGGTCCGCGAGCTGCAGTCCCGCGACTTCACCGAGGTCCAGCTCCGGGTGCGGCGGAACGACCTCACGGGAAATCGGGGCACCTTCCTCTTCAGCGTGGACCAGGGCAACCTGGGCCACCCCTACGGGAACGAGGTCCGGATCGACGAGATCGAGCCCGGCCCCATCACCCTGAAGGTGGCGGTGCGCGCCGTGCGGACCCTCCCCGTCCGCCCCCCGGAGGTCCGGGGCCTTCCGGTGGAGTGGACCGTCAAGGACCTGAAGCTCCTCACCACCCAGGTCACGGTGACGGGGCCCCGGGACGTGCTGCAGACCCTCACCGACGCCAAGCCCGCCCCCATCACGGTGGGGCGGGACGTGCGGATCCGCGGAGACCGGGAAGAGGAGGTCTTCGACGGGCTGACCCTCGACCTGGACCCCGATCTGAAGGCCCGGTACGTGGGGATCTCGGGGCGGAAGAAGATCGCCTACCGCCTCGTGCTGGTCCGCTCCGGGGAGGAGAGGTCCCTGGCGGTGCCCTTCACCGTGTACTACGAGACCGGAGACCTGGACAGCGTCCTGGAACCCCAGCCCTCCGACGCCCTGAAGAGCACGGACGGCGGCTGGCAGATCGTCCTCACCTTCATCGGCGCCCGCTCCGACCTGGAGGCGGTGGCCAAGGAGGTGGCGGCGGGGTCGATCCGGGCCTACGTCCGGGCCTCGGACGCCGCCGCCAACCAGCCGGGCGAGCGGTTCTACGGGCAGAACCTGACGGTGTTCCTGGAGGGCATGGCCGACTTCGCGGGACGGGTGCGTTTCCGCCCGCCGCAGCCGGAGTCCCTCGAGTTCATCAAGAAGAAGCGCGAATGAGGACCCTGTTCGGAACCGACGGCATCCGGGGCACGGCGAACCGCGAGCCCTTCGTCCCGGAGACGCTCGCCCGCGTGGGCCGCGCCCTCGGCGCCGCCCTCCTCGCCGAGGGCCTGCCCCCCCGGGTCCTGATCGGCCGGGACACGCGCCGGTCCGGCCCCATGGTGGGCGCGGCCGTGGTCTCCGGACTGCTCGCCTCCGGGGTCTCCGTCACCGCGGGGGGAGTCCTCCCCACGCCCGCGGTGGCGCGGCTCACGCGCTCCGGCCCCTTCGGGCTCGGGGTGGTGGTGTCCGCCTCCCACAACCCCGCCCCCGACAACGGACTGAAGCTCTTCACGGCCGCCGGCCGCAAGGCCGGACGCCGGTTCGAGGAGAAGGTGACCGCACGGCTCGACGGGCGCCCCCCCTCCCCCCTGCCCCACGACCCCGGGACCTGGGCCTCCTGGCCGGAGGCCGGGGAACGGTACCTCGAATCGGTCCTCGGGGAGTTCGGGGACCTCTCCCTCGAGGGGCTCACCGTGGTGGCGGACTGCGCCCACGGCGCCATGGCGGAGGTGGCTCCCCGGGCGCTCCGGCGGCTCGGGGCCCGGGTCCACGCCATCGGGGTGAAGCCCACCGGCCGGAACATCAACCGGCGGGTGGGGGCCACCCACCCCGGCGCCGCGGCCCGGGAGACGGTGCGGCGCGGTGCGGACCTGGGCATCACCTTCGACGGGGACGGCGACCGCGTCCTCTTCGCGGACGAACGGGGCCGCGTCCTCGACGGGGACGCGATCATGGCCGTGCTCGCCCGCGATCTCCTCTCGCGCCGGGCCCTCGCCCGCCGCACGGTGGTGGCCACCGTGATGTCCAACGTGGGCCTCGAGCAGTCCCTGGCGGAGATCGGCTGCCGCCTGGTCCGGACGGACGTGGGGGACCGCCACGTGGTGGAGGAGATGGCGCGCGGGGGCTACCGCCTGGGAGGCGAGCAGTCCGGGCACCTGGTCGTCCGCCGCCGGGACCGTCTCATCGGCGACGGCCTGGAGACGGCCCTGCACCTCCTCCGGGCCCTGCGGCGCTCGGGGAGGAAGCTGTCCGGGCTGGCTTCCTGCTTCCGCCGATCGCCGCAACACCTGACGAACGTGCGGGTCTCGGAGAAGCCCGACCTCTCCGCCGTCCAGCCGGTGGCGGAGGAGATCCGCAAGGTCGAATCGGAGCTCGGGGCGGCGGGCCGCGTGCTGGTCCGCTACTCCGGGACGGAACCACTGGCCCGGGTGATGGTGGAGGGACCGGAGGCCGCCGCGACGAAGGCGGCCGCCGAGCGCATCGCCCGCCGGATCGCCCGGGAGATCGGAACTTCCTCATGAGCGCCATCGACATCCTTCTCGTGGACGCCTTCACCGACACTCCCCTCGCGGGAAACGCGGCCACCGTGGTCCTCGAGGCCGGGGGCCTCTCCGACGACCAGTGCCGCCGGATCTCGGCGGAGATCGGCACTTCCGAGGCCGCGTTCCTGTTTCCCCCCGAGAGCGAGGGGGCCGACCACCGCCTGCGCTTCTTCACCCCCACCCAGGAGATCGACCTCTGCGGCCACGCCACGGTGGCGGCCTTCTGGGCGCTCGCGGAGACGGGGGTCGTGGAGCTCTCCGGCGAACCCCGCCGCCTGGTGCAGCAGACGAACGTGGGCGACCTCCCGGTGTGGATCGAGGGGAGCGCGGGGGGACCGGAGAGGGTCTGGATGGGGCAGAAGCTTCCCCGCTTCGAGACCCCGGAGGTGAGCGTCGACAAGCTGGCCGCCCTCTTCGGCATCGGGAGGAAGCAGGTCCGGGAGGACCTGCCCGTGGAGATCGTCTCCACGGGGCTCCGCAGCCTCCACGTCCCCGTGGCGGGCCTCGCCTCCTTCCCCGAGATGCGCCTCCTCCGGCGCGGCCTGGTGGAGCTGTCCAACTCCCTCGACGTGCAGACCATCCAGGTGTTCGCGCTGGAGGGCTCGACCCCGGACGTCCAGGTCCACTGCCGTGTCTTCGCCCCCGCGGTGGGCATCGACGAGGACCCCGTCACGGGGACCGCGGCGGGGGCGCTCGGCGCCTACGTGGTGCGCCACGGCCTCCTTCCCCAGGGCAAGGACGGCATCACCCGTTTCGCCATCGAGCAGGGCGCGGAGATCGGCCGGCCGGGCCGGATCGAGGTCGAGGTGACCCGCGACGAGGAGGAGTTCGTCCGGGTGCGCGTGGGGGGCCGGGCCGTGGTCACGCTCACCGGGAGCCTCAGGATCGACACGTGACCGTCCTCGGCATCGAGACCTCGGGCACGGTGGGGTCCGCGGCCGTCGTTCCTCCCTCCGGCGGCCCGGCCCGCGAGATCGTCTTCGAGAAGGGCCTCATCCACGGAGTGGCCCTCGCCCCCGCCGTGCAGCGGCTCCTCGCGGAGATCGGCGGTCCCCGGGCCCTCTCCCTGGTGGCGGTGGGCCTGGGACCGGGCTCCTACACGGGGGTCCGGGTGGGCGTGGCCTTCGCGAAGTCCTTCGCCTTCGCCGCCGGCCTGCCGGTGGTGGGGGTCTGCTCCCACGACGCCATGGCCGCCGCCGCGCCGCCCGGCCGGACCGTGGTCTGCGTGGGAGACGCCCGGCGGGACCACCTCTACGTCTCCGTGTTCCGGCCTTCCGACCGCGGCCCCGTCCGGGAGGGCCCGGTCTCCCTCGTCCCCCTCACCGAGGCCCCGGACCGCGTGCCCGCAGAGGCCCTCCTCCTGGGGGACGGCCTGGAGAGGTTCGCCGGCCTCCTTTCCGGGAAGGGGAGGGTCGTGGGAGACCGCGGCCTCTGGCGGGCCCCCGCCCCGGAGATCGCGCGCCTCGGGGCGCGGCTCTTCCGGGAACGGGGGCCGGACGACGTCCACGATCTCGCCCCCCTCTACCTCCGGGCCTCCGAGGCCGAGGAGAGGTGGGAGGGCGGTGCGGGGGAGGGAGGAGCATGAAGACGGTGGCGCGCCGCGAGAGGGTGTGGGCGGAGATCGACCTCGACCGCATCGCCGCCAACTACGCCACCCTCCGCCGGGCCGCGGGCCGGGCGCGGATCATGGCCGTCCTCAAGGCGGACGCCTACGGCCTCGGCGTGGTCCCCATCTCCCGCCGCCTCCTGGCGGAAGGGGCGGCGATGATCGGGGTGGGGGATTCCACGGAGGCCATCGAGCTCCGGCGCGCGGGCATCGACGCCCCCCTCCTCATCCTGGGAGCCATCGTGGCGGGCGAGGCGGACCAGGTGGTGGCGCACGACATCGCCACCTGCGTCCACTCCGCGGCCCGGGCCCGGATCCTGGACGAGTCGGCCCGCCGCCAGGGCCGCCGGGCGCGCGTCCATCTCATGGTGGACACGGGGATGGGGAGGCTCGGCGTCACCCCGGCCCGGGCCGTGGAGCTGGCCCGCGAGATCGCGGAGCTCCCCCACCTGTCCTTCGAGGGGATCGCCACCCACTACGCCTCCGCCGCCTCCCCCATCCCCCTCCAGACCGAGCGCCAGTTCCACCTCTTCCGGGAGACGGTGGCCGGCATCCGGGCCCTCGGCATCGATCCCGGCATCGTGCACGCCTCGAGCTCGGCCTGCCTCTTCTCCCCCCTCCGGGAGCACTTCGACATGGTGCGGGTGGGGATCGGGCTCTTCGGCATCAACCCCGGGAACCTGGACGACGGGGATCGCCGGCTCCGGCCCGCGGTGGCGGTGCGGACCCAGATCATCTTCATGAAGGACTTCCCGCGGGGCAGCCCCATCGGTTATCACCGGACCTTCGTCACCCAGCGCCCCACCCGCATCGCCACCCTCCCGATCGGCTACAATGACGGCCTGTCCTGGCAGCTCGGGAACCGGGGACACGTCCTCGTGCGGGGGCAGCGGGCGCCGATGGTGGGGGCCGTCTCCATGGACTACACCACCATCGACGTGGGCCACGTGAAGGACGCTTCCGTGGGCGACGAGGTGACGATCATCGGGGAGGACGGCGACCGGGAGATCCGGGTCGAGGACATGGCCCTCGCCTCCCGGACGATTCCCTACGAGGTGCTCTGCCGCCTGTCCCGGCGCGTGGTGCGGATCTACCGGGGCCGGATCCCCGGGTCCGGGAGGTGCGAGGCATGAACGAGCGCGTCTTCGCCGTGCTCCTGGCGGGGGGCGCCGGCACCCGGTTCTGGCCGCTCTCCCGGCGCTCGCGACCGAAGCAGGTCCTGCCCGTGGGCGGAGAGGCGCCGATGGTGCGGGCGACCCTGGCGCGCCTCGGCGATCTCGTCCCCCCCGAACGGGTCCTGGTGGTCACCGGCGAGGACCAGGCGGCCGCCGTGGCCGGCGTCCTCCCGGAGATTCCCCCGGAGAACCTCGTCCTCGAGCCCGCCCCCCGGAACACCGCGCCCTGCATCGGGCTCGCGGCGGTGGAGGCCCTGGGGCGCGAGCCTGACGCGGTTCTCCTCTGCCTGCCCGCGGACCACGTGATGCGTCCCGCGGCCGGCTTCCGCGAGGCCGCCGCCCGGGCCCTGGCGCGGGCGGACGGGGCGGGGACCCTCGTCACCTTCGGGATCGAGCCCACCCGGCCCGCCACGGGCTACGGCTACATCCGGCGGGGGGAGGAGACGGCGCCCGGCTTCTTCCGGGTGGAGGAGTTCCGCGAGAAACCGGCCCGGGAGCGGGCGGAGGAGTACCTGGCCGCGGGAGGGTACCTCTGGAACAGCGGGATGTTCGCGTGGCGGGCGGACGTGTTCCTCGAGGAGACCGACCGCTACATGCCGGAGAACGGCGCCCGCTTCGCGCTCCTCCGGGAGGATCCCTCCCGCCGGGCCGACCTCTTCCCCCGGATGGAGCCCCGATCGGTGGACTACGGGATCCTGGAGCGGACGGACCGCGCGGAGGTCCTCCCCCTGGCGCTCCGCTGGGACGACGTGGGATCGTTCGCAGCCCTCGCCCGGCTGGTGCCCGGCGACGAGGCGGGCAACCACGCCACCGGGGAGCTCCTGGCGCTCGACGCCCACGGGCTCGTGACCGTGGCCCCGGAGGGACACCTGGTGGCGGCCCTGGGGGTGGACGACCTGGTGGTGGTGGTCACCCCCGACGCGACCCTGGTCTGCCCCCGTGACCGGGCGGAGGAGGTGAAGAGCCTGGTGGCCGGTCTCCGGCGGGCGGGGCGGGAGGACCTGGCGTGAAGGAGATCCGGATCCTGGGCATCGACTTCGGGGTCCGCCGTCACGGCCTGGCCGTCTCCGATCCCCTGGGCTACACGGCCCAGCCGGCGGGGACGATCACCCGGAAGGGATCGGATCTCGGCCTCTCGGAGATCGAGGGCGTGGTGCGGGAGCACGGGGTGACGCGGATCGTGGTGGGCCTCCCCTTCCACATGGACGGGCGGCCCGGGGACCACCACGACGAGGTGCTCGCCTTCTGCCGGGCGCTCGAGGAGCGGCTCGGCCTTCCGGTGGAGACCGTGGACGAGCGCCTGACCACCGTCCAGGCCGAGCGCTCCCTGCGGGCGGCGGGCCTGACCCGGGGGAAGCGGAAGCGACGCGTGGACCAGGTGGCGGCCCAGCTCATCCTCCAGGCCTGGCTCGAGGGCCCGGGACGGGAGCGGAAGCAGCCGTAGGCCGCCCTTCTCACCCGGGCGCGCGCGGAGGGGCCGGGAGGCCCCTGCGGTGGGTCTCTCCCCGGAGCGGGGGCCCGTGGTTCCCCCCGGGCCGTGTTCGGCGGGAGGTCCGGGGAAGGAACCGGGCGCGGGAAGGAGTCGCCCCCGGGGAGGAAGGATGCGGGCCGACCTTCCGGCGCTCCGCGCGGGGCGAAAGGTGAAAAAGTCATGCCTGTCACCGGTGTTTCACTGCGGCGGCTTCCTCTCCGGAGCGGGGGCCCGCGGTTCCCCCCGAGCCTTGTCCGGCGGGAGTCCGGGGAAGGGCCGGCCCCGGGAAGGAGCCGTCCCCGGGGAAGGAGGTGCGGGCCGACGTTCCGGCGCTCCGCGCGGGGCGAAAGGTGAAAAAGTCATGCCTGTCACCGGTGTTTCATCCGGTCGCGCGCGGCGGCGCGCCCCTCCTCTCCCGCGGAGCCCTCTCTCCGCCCCGCCGGCCCCCTTCCTTTTTTTTGCTGGTTCCCGCCCTCCCCCGGCCCTAGGATCCGTCGTTTTGGACGGGGTTTTCGCATGGATTCGGGGCACGGACCGGCCCCAACGCACCCCTGCCCGGTTCGACGCGCGTGCGTCCTACGGGGCAACGGGCGAGAGGTCACGACGATGCGTACGAAGCAGGAGATCATCAAGGACTACCGGACTCACGAGAGCGACACCGGTTCCCCGGAGGTCCAGGTCGCGCTCCTCTCGGAGCGGATCCGCCACCTGACGGAGCACCTGAAGGTCCACCGGAAGGACCACGCGTCGCGCCGCGGTCTCCTCATGCTCGTCGGCCAGCGCAAGCGGCTCCTGCGGTACCTGGCGAAGAAGGATCACACGCGGTATCGCAACCTGATCCAGAGGCTCGGACTCCGGAGCTGATGTGCTCCCGGACCGCGAAGGCCGCCCCCCCACCTCCCCGACCGGGTGGCCCCGCCGCGGATCGGATCTCCCCGCCCCCCTCTTCCATTCGCCCGGACGGTCCCGCGGGGATCGTGCCGAGAATGGGAGCCCGCCCGGACGGCGGGAACGAGAGGCGCCCGGAGGGTTTTTCAGAGGACGGCAACGAAGAGGTTTCCGCGGCCGGTCCACGGGGAGGGATCGTCCGGCGGCATGGAGGTGGTCGTGTTTGACGTGAAGACGGTGGAGAGAGAGGTCGGAGGACGGACGTTCCAGTTCGAGAGCGGGCGGATGGCCCGACTGGCCCACGGCTCGGTCGTGGTGCGCTACGGGGACACGATGGTGCTGGTGGCGGCCAGTCAGGGTCCGGCGCGGGAGGGGATCGACTTCTTCCCCCTCACCATGGACTACCGGGAGAAGACGTCGGCCGCGGGGAAGATCCCCGGCGGCTTCTTCAAGAGAGAGGGCCGGCCCACCACGAAGGAGATCCTCACCATGAGGATGATGGACCGGCCGATCCGTCCCCTCTTCCCCGAGGGATTCCGGCAGGAGGTGCAGATCCAGGCCTTCGTGCTCTCCTTCGACCAGGCGAACGAGCCCGACATCTGCGCCATCAACGGCGCCTCGGCGTCGCTCACCGTCTCCGACATTCCCTTCCTGGGACCGGTGGGCGCGGTGCGCGTGGGTCTCCTGGACGGCGAGCTGGTCCTGAACCCCACCGTGAAGCAGAGGGATGACTCGCGCCTCGACCTGGTGGTGGTGGGCACCGCGGACGCGGTGACCATGGTGGAAGCGGGAGCGAAGGAGGTCTCCGAGGAGGACATGATCCGGGCCATCGAGTTCGGCCATACCGCGGTCCGGGAGATCTGCACCATGCAGAACGAGCTGCGGGAGCTCGCGGGAGTGCCCAAGGTGGAGTTCGAGCGGCCGGTGAAGGACGAGGGAATCGAGGAGGCCCTCCGGAGCCGGTTCGGAGAGGAGATGAGGGCCGCTCTCACCGCGGAGGGGAAGCTGGCGAAGTCGCTCGCGCTCTCCACCCTCAAGGAGAAGGTCATCGAGGAGCTGGTCCCCGGTGACGAGAAGGACCCGGCCCGGGTGAAGCTCGTCCGGAACGCCTTCGGTGACCTGGAGAAGGCCACGATCCGGGCGATGGTGCTCGAGGGACGCCGGATCGACGGGCGGAGCACCACCGACATCCGGCCCATCTCCTGCGAGGTGGGTCTCCTGCCCTGCGCGCACGGGTCCGCGCTCTTCACCCGGGGCGAGACCCAGGCCCTGGTGACGACCACGCTGGGGACCACCCGGGACGAGCAGGTCATCGACGGGCTCGAGGAGGAGTTCCGGAAGAAGTTCCTCCTGCACTACAACTTCCCCCCGTTCTGCGTGCGGGAGGTCCGCCCCATCCGCGGACCCGGCCGGCGGGAGATCGGCCACGGGGCCCTGGCGGAGCGGGCCATCTCGGCGG
This sequence comes from Planctomycetota bacterium, assembly GCA_029932425.1. Classification (GTDB taxonomy): domain Bacteria; phylum Planctomycetota; class JAJSAM01; order JAJSAM01; family JAJSAM01; genus JAOZQC01. The sequence continues at coordinate 10,923 of JAOZQC010000005.1, forward strand.
TCATGCCGGAGCACGACGACTTCCCGTACACGATCCGGGTCGTCTCCGACGTCCTCGAGTCGAACGGTTCCTCCTCCATGGCCACGGTCTGCGGGGCCACCCTGAGCCTGATGGACGCCGGGATCCGCATCCGCCGCCCCGTGGCGGGCATCGCCATGGGACTCGTGGTGGAGGGGGAAGAGTACCGCATCCTCACGGACATCCTGGGCGCCGAGGACCACTGCGGCGACATGGACTTCAAGGTGGCGGGCACCCAGAACGGGATCACCGCCCTCCAGATGGACATCAAGGTGGGAGGGGTCTCCTACGACATGATGGCGGAGGCCCTGGACCAGGCGCGGATCGGACGCATCTCCATCCTCCGCACCATGCTCCAGGCGTTGTCCCGGCCGCGCTCGGAGATCTCCCCCAACGCGCCCAAGATGCACAAGCTCACCATCCCCCGGGAGAAGATCGGGCTCCTCATCGGCCCCGGGGGCAAGAACATCCGACGGATCCAGGAGGAGACCGGCTCCACCCTCGACGTGGCGGACGACGGCACGGTGATGATCTTCGCCGCGAACACGGAGGGCGCGGAGGCGGCACGCCGCGAGGTCGAGCTCCTCAGTCGGGAAGCGAAGGTGGGCGAGGTCTACAAGGGAAAGGTGGTCTCCATCAAGGACTTCGGCTGCTTCCTCGAGCTGTGGCCCGGCACGGAGGCCCTCTGTCACATCTCCGAGCTCTCCGACGGCTACCTCGACCGCGTGGACGAGGCGGTGAAGCTGGGCGACGAGCTCGAGGTGAAGGTCATCGCCATCGACGATTCGGGCAAGGTGAAGGTGTCCCGCCGGGCCCTTCTGCCGGGCGGCGACGCCCCGCGTCCGGGCAACAGCGGCGGCTCCCGCCGCGGCGGCTCGGGGGGCTCGCGCGGCGGCCGGCGGAACGACCGGCGGGGCGGCTCCCGCGGCGGATCTCGAGGAGGAGGCCGCAACCGCTCCCGCTGAGGATCCGAGAATCTGGGGTACGGCCCTATGCCCTGCAAATCCAGGGTCAGGGCCCAGATTCCGCATCTCTCTGAGTGAAACCTCCACCCGCTCTCCGCGTGGTTCGCGAGAATCCCCCGATGCCCGCAACCATACCCGCCGATTCCCGACTGTGCTTGCGGAGACCGAAATGGCGCGCCCCCTCCGTATCGACTACCCGGGAGCATGGCACCACATCTCGAACCGGGGTGTGGGGAAGCGGACGATCTTCGAAACCCGCGGAGAAGTTCGCCTGTTCCTTTCCCGCGTCGCGCGGGTGGCCCGCAAGGGACTCATCGAGGTCCACGCCTACTCCATCCTTCTCAACCACTTCCACCTTCTGGTCCGCAGCCCTCTTGGCGACATCTCCTCCGCAATGCGGCTCATCCAGGACGGGTATGCCCAGCGCTTCAATTGGAGACGATCGCGCCGGGGCCCTCTTTTCCAGGGTAGATTCTGGGCCAGCTTGATCGAGTCCGGAAGCTACTGGGAAACCGTCCTCTGGTACATCGACTGGAACCCCGTGAAGGCGGGGATGGTGAGCCGACCCTCCGACTATGAATTCGGGAGCGCCCGGGCATACGCCACATGCCGTTTTCCACCCTGGCTGACCACCCGGCTCGTCACGGAGGCCATCAAAACGGCCTCGGGCACCGTTCAGTATGTGCCGGCCGACTATGCGCATCTCTTCGGCGAGAGAGAGCCATCCACCGCCGCTGCAAACCTCGTGGAGCAGCGCCTGAAACCGTCGGAGCGGGGCCGAGATCTCCTGGACGACCTCATCCGCGCCCGCCCCGAGGAAATCCAGCGGATGCTCCAGGAGACCGCTCGCTCGGCAGACGGCACCTCGGCAGGGAGCGTGATCGTGAACCCCGGAACCGTCCTCCGCTACCTCGGGGCTCGCGAGATCCCCTCCAGAACACGTCATCTCCTCTCCGCGGGAATGCTGCGGTCACTCTGCGGGCTCTCCGTCGAGGAAACCGCCCAAAGGCTCGACCTGTCGATCAGCACGGTCTCACGCCGGGCCAGGGAGTGGAAGCATCGCGTCGCGTGGGATGAGGCCCTGGCCGCCATCGCGGCGGAGGTCTTGCACGCATGCCTGAGATCCGGCTACCGGACACCGACGGTATCGGTCCCCTTCGTCTCCGCCTCCTCCACCGCACCCTCGGATCGGCATGCAGGCCCGGCGAAGCACACAGATCGAGCGAAGATGAGCCCGGAGGAGGGAGGAAAACGGGGGGGAGGAGGACGCCCCGTTCCGGCTGGAGAGCAGGAGAGACGGGGAGCGCCATGCGGAGTCGGGCGGGCAAGTGACGAGAATGCCGCCGCACCTCGGATTCGCAGAGTGAGGACGTGAGGCCGTACCCCAGGTTTGCAGGGCATAGGGCCGTACCCCAGATTTGCAGGGCATAGGGCCGTACCCCAGATTTGCGGGTCCGCTCCGAACCGGGCCCACTCCTCCTTGGCGGGGCCCATGATCCCGGGCACCGTGAGCCCCGCCTGGCGCATGAGGACGGACATCTGCCCGCGGTGGTGGGTCTCGTGCTCCATGAGGCGGTGGAGCGTGAAACCCCGCGACCAGCGGGAGCCGTACATCTCGTCCGTCCAGCGTTCGCGGATCTGGGCCAGCAGGGATTCCGTGGCCGTCCGGTAGGCGGCGGCGATCTCCGCCGCCGACGCGGGCACGGGCTCCCCGGAGCCGGGTTCCTCGGGCGAAAGCCCCGTGCGCTCCATCATCTCGGGGATGGTCTGGACCAGGTGCCAGGCGATCCGACCCAGGTCCCGGTGCCCCCCCGCCACCGCCTGCGCGAGGGAGGCGTCGGTGAGGGCGTCGAGGTACTTCCGGGTCGCGTCGGTGTGATCCCCGAAGTCGTTCACGAAGTCGTCGATCTTCCGGTACATGCCGCACCTCCTCCGCCCGGGAGGGCATCCTCCGGGGCGCCTCCAGCATATCCCCTTCCGGCGGGCCCGGGGCACGTCCCCGCGCGCCTCCCCCCGGGCGATCGGAGGCGGGGACCGGGGGGAACGGCGGAGGACGGGGTCGTGGCCCGGGGGCGCATGGGGTAGGATGGAGGCATGCTGCGCAGGATCGGGGGTTGGTTCGTCCTGCTGCTTCTCGCGGGTCCCGCGGGGGCGATCGAGGAGACGCCCGTCGCCCGCGTGCGGCCGGCGGAGGACGTGGTGGTGGACGGCGACCTCTCGGAGTGGTCGGCCCGGCCGCCCCTCATCGTCCTCGGGGAGCGGAACCTCGTCCGCGACGAGAAGAGCGGCCTCTCCATGCGCTGGGAAGGGGAGCCGGACCTCTCCGGCCGCTTCTGGATCGCCACCACCGCCACCGACCTGGTGATCGCCGGGGACGTGCGGGACGACGACCTCGTCCTCGATCCCCGGCTCTGGTGGATGGGGGATGAGATCGAGGTCTTCCTCGACACGGAGCTCGACCCTCGCGAGCCCCACCCCGACACCTACGACGCGGACGACTACCAGCTCATCCTCATGCCCCTGGCCCGGGGCCGCACCTGGGGTTTCGCCAACTTCCGGGGGCGCAGCTCCCGCGGGGACGGAGGCTTCGACGGCGTCCGCGTGGCGGGGAAGAGGAACATCGGTCCGGAGGGCACCTATCGCGGCTACCGCTTCGAGGCGGCCATCCCCCTCGTCAACTTCCCGGGCCTTTCCGTCCGGGACGGCGCCCGGATCGGCTTCGACCTCGCCCTCGTGGACGCCGACGGGGGCTACGGCCAGAAGAGCTACATGACCTGGAGCGGGCGGCCCGGCCTCGCCGCCCACCCCGACCGGTTCGGCAAGATCCGGTTCTCGGGCACCCCGCCGCGGCTGGTCGCCCCCCTCCCTCCCCGGGGGCCGGGCTACCGGGAGCCCCTGGCCATCCTCGCCGGGGCCCTCCTCGCGGCCTTCCTCCTCTGGCGGTTCCGCCGCTGGCTCATGCCGTTGACCCGGATTCCGGCGCGGACGAAGCTGGTCGTCCTGGGGGGACTGGTGGTCCTCCTGGCGGGAGCGTACGCCGCCCCCTTCTTCCTGGCGAGCGCCCGGCGCCGCCACCGGGAGTCCCTCCTCGCGGAGAAGGTGCGGGTCCTCGCCGCCACCCTCGAGGAGGCCGGCCGCGTGGGCTTCCTGGGATCGGAGGAGAGCACTCCCGACCCGGAGCGGGTGCTGGCCCTCCTCACCGGCGGCGCGGTGCCCCCCCCGGAGAGATACGCCTACCGTCCGGTCTTCGTAGCGGATCCCCGGCTCTCCCGCACCCTCGACGGCACGCCCGTCATCGACTACGCGCTGCGCCTCGACCGGGGGCGGACGGCCCGCTTCCAGGCCGAGGATCCGGTCGCCGCCGCCTCGGTGTCCCTGGTGCTCGCGTTCGAGACGGACCCCGCGGCGCGCCATCCGCCGGCGGCCGGGGAGGTCCTGGGGGAGGTCCGCGCCGTGCTGGAGAACGGCCGCGCCGTGGGCCGGGTGCTCCGGTACGGGGAGGACCTGGGCGACCGGGCGGCGGAGAGGGATCCGGCCACGCTCCCGCGCGACCTCTCTCTCGCCTGGCGCGACCGGCGCTCCGGAACCCATGCGCTGGAGCTGGGACTTCCGCTCGGAGAGACCGCCCCCCTGGTCCGGGTCGAGGTGGAGCAGCGCTCGACCCCGGGCTCCCTCGTGGTCCACGGCGCCACCGCCCTCCCCCCCGCCGGGGCCCCGCCGGTTCCCCTTCCTCTCCGGGCGCGCACGCGGGTGGACGTCCCCACCAACCTCCACGAGGATCGGCCCGCCGGCTCCTCCCTCCTCCTCGGCGCGGATTCGAAGCCCGTCCGGGTCGAGCTGCATCCTCCCGTGCACCGCCTCTGGCTCTTCGCCGCCGAGCCCGCCCCGCGCCCCGGCGAGGAGCCGGTCCCGGAGGGCGCCGAGCTCGTGACCCTCACCTTCGTGCACGGGGACGGCACCACCGAGGAACCGGTCCACCTCCGCCACGGTGAGGACCTGCTCGAGGAGCAGCTCACCTCCCCCCGCGCGCCCCCCTCCTTCCGCGGCGCCGTGGCCTTCCGGTGGACGCCCCCCCGGGCCTGGCCTCTCCACCGGGACGTGGTGACGCTCGCTCCCGACTTCCCGGAGGCGGTGACCGGCCTCGAGATCGCCCACGTCGGAGGCGCGGGGCCGGTCATCGTGGCGGGACTCACCGAGGGCCGCCGCCTCCCCCATCTCCCGGGCCGCGGCCTGACCCGACTGGAGATCGACGGGGGAGCGGGCACCTACCGGCTCTCCCCCGCCACGCGGACCGCCCTCCAGGGGCTCGTGCTCACCTGGTACCGGGGGGGCCGGGCGCGGTGGACCACCCGCGACCGGGAGACGGTGCTGGGAACCGCCCTCCCGGTGGGAGCCCGGGCCGCCCCGGAGGCGGAG
>JAOZQC010000005.1:16331-18546 GCA_029932425.1 Planctomycetota bacterium
CCTGCGCTCGCTGGGGGAGGAGGACTACCTCGCCCTCTTCCGGCCCCTCCGGCCCGGCGGCGGGGACGTCATCGAGGCCGCTCTCCGCCTCCCGGGGCCGGGTGCCGCGGAGGGGGTGGCGCGGGCCGCCTTCTACACCTTTCTCACCCTCCTGCTCCTGGGGATCCTGCTCCTCCTCGCGGACGTCCTCGACCGCCTGAAGCGGCTCCGCACCAAGCTGACCCTGGGCTTCGCGGTGGCCGCCCTCGTACCGCTGCTCCTCTTCTTCTTCGGGCTCTCCGGGATCCTCGAGCGGGAAATCGGACGGACCGAGACCGGCACGCTCCTCGCGCAGATCCGCCAGGTGAAGGCGGCCTTCGCGGAGCTCCGCGACGCGGTGCCCCGGCGGCCCCGGGCGCGGCGCCGCGCCGGCGACCGCGCCCTCGCCCGCGCCCCGGCGGGCACCGATCCGGAGCTCTACCGCAAGCGCACCGATCTCCGGCTCCGGGACCTCCGGGCCACCGTCTCCCCCGTCCGGCGGCCCGCCGAGATCTACGCCGAGGACGTGTTCCCCGTGGGAGGCGATCCCGGCCCCCGCCTCTTCCCCCTGGGGGCCGCGGACAACCCCTTCTCCGTGGGCCGGGACCCCTCCGACGACATCGTCTACCGGTGGTCGCGCCTGCTCTTCGAGGGCATCGCCTCCGAGCGCGTGGGGGGCGGCCGCCGGAAGATCGGGGTGCGGGTGCCGGTGGACCGGGACCTCCTCGCGGACCTGAAGAGCCGCTTCGGCCAGCGCCTGGATCTCCTCCTCTTCTCCCTCCGCGGCTACCCCTACGCGGGGACGCTCGACCTCGCCGCGGAGAAGCGCCCGGAGGCCATGGCCGCCCGCCGCGGGGTGGTGGCGGAGGTCGATCTGGCGCGGCGCCCCGTGATCCGGGAGGAGACCCTCGCCGCCACCCCCTGCGCCGTGGCCTACGACCTGATCCGGACCCGGGAGAACGAGCCCGTGGCCCTGCTGGGAGTGGCCCTCCCCCGCCCGGAAGTCATCGCGGCCCGGGCGGAGATCCGGAACCTCTTCCTCCTCCTGGGCATGGTCATCCTTCTCCTCGAGGTGATCGTGGGGAACATCCTCACCCGCCGCGTCACCGATCCCCTCACCTCCCTGGCCCGGGGCGCCCGGTCGGTGGCGAGGGGGAAGCTCGGCACCCGGGTCCACGTGGCGGCCGCGGACGAGATCGGGGTGATGGCGGAATCCTTCAACCGGATGACGGAGGAGCTCGCGCGCCGCATCGAGGACCTGTCGAAGCTGAACGCGGCCATCCGGGACTTCACGGGGACCCTGGACCGGGAAGTCGTCCTGGACCGGGCGCTTCGCGCGTTCCGCGACGCGGGGACGAGGCCGGACGCGGTCCTCATCGTCCTCGGCGGGGAGGAGGGTCCGGAGCTCGCGGCCGGGCGGCGGGGCCGGAGGCGGCTCTCCCCGGCGCGCCTCCCCGGAACGGGGGGACCGCTGGGCCGCGCCCTCGCCCTCACCTCCCCCGCCATCCTCGCCGAGGGCGATCTCCGGGCGGACGACCCCCGGGAGACGACGCTCCTGGGAGGCGCCCGGTCCGCGGTGGTCCTTCCCTTCCGCCAGGGGCAGGACACCCCGGGGGCGGTCCTCCTGCTCTACGGGAAGTCCGGTCCGGGGGTGAAGGCGGGAGACCTGGAGTTCCTCTCCACCCTCACCCAGCAGATGGCCATCGCCCTGGCCAACGCGCGTCTCTACCAGCTCGCCATCGAGGACATGGCCACCGGCCTCTACATCCACTCCTACTTCCTCGACCGCCTGCGGGAGGAGACGGACCGGGCGGTGGCGGGGGGTCGGCCGCTCGCGGTGCTCCTCATCGGGATCGAGGAGGTGCGCCGCGTACAGGAGACCTACGGAAACCGGGAGGCCGACCGCTTCCTCGGGCACATCGTGCGGCGGCTCCGGGCTTCCTCCACGGGCCTGCACATCATGGCCCGGGCCGACCGGGAGACCATCGAGGTCCTGCTCCCCGACACCGGGAAGGAGCAGGCCCTGAAGATCGCCCGCGCCCTGCACGAGACGCTGGACCGCCTGGAGCTCGGGCTGGAAGGGAATCCCGACCGGCGGGTCCGGGTCACCCCCGCCATCGGGCTCGCGTGCTGCCCCGAGGACGCCCGGTCCGCGGAGTTCGTCCTGAACGAGGCCCAGCGCGCGCTGCATCGAGCG
>JAOZQC010000006.1 GCA_029932425.1 Planctomycetota bacterium
AGGAGTCGACCCTTTACGGGTCGATGACGAGGAGCAACACCGCCATGGGCGGCGAAATCCGGCGAAAACCGTGCGTCCCGATGAGAAATGCGGGCTAGGATCACGGGTTTGGCGATGACCGAGAGTGAGAAGCAGGACAAGCGGCTGGCGTTCCTGGGGCAGCTCGCGGGCGGACTGGCCCACGAGATCAAGAATCCCCTGTCCACGATCGGGCTCAACCTGCAGCTCCTGCAGGAGGACTGGGCGAACCCGCAGACGGAGCGCGAGCGGCGCACCAAGCGGAAGCTCGAGATCCTCGCCAAGGAGGTGAAGCGGCTCCAGACCATCCTCGAGGACTTCCTCCGGTTCGCGGGCGGCCACAAGCTCGACAAGAAGCCGGTGCAGATCGTGGAGCTCATCGACGAGGTGCTGGAATTCGTGACCCCCCAGCTCGTGGAGGGGAAGGTGGACTCCCGGACCATGTACGAGGAGGGGGTGCCCGTGCTCCCCCTGGACCGGAACGCCATGAAGCAGGTCTTCCTGAACCTCTTCCTGAACGCGATCCAGGCGATGCCCGTGGGGGGGGAGCTCATGGTGCGGTGCGGCCGGGCGGGGGACGAGGTGGTGGTGGAGGTCACGGACACCGGGGAGGGCATGCCCCCGGAGGTCCTGGAACGCATCTGGGTGCCGTACTACTCCCGGCGGCGCTCCGGGACGGGCATGGGGCTCCCCACCGTCCGCCGGCTGGTGGAGGAGCACGACGGGACGATCTCCGTCTGGAGCGAGAAGGGCAAGGGGACGCGGTTCACCCTGCGGTTCCCGGTGCCCGGGGAGGAGTGAGTTGGTCACCGGTACACGGGTCCTCGTGGTGGATGACGAGCGGGACCACGCGGAGGCCATGGCCGAGATCCTCGAGCGGGTGGGCTACGAGGTCACCACCGCCACCTCGGGCGAGGAGGCCCTGGAGCTCCTCGACCAGGAGGACTTCGATATCGTCATCACCGACCTGGTGATGGGGGAGGTCTCGGGGATCGACGTCCTGAAGGCGGCGCGGCGGGCGGTGCCCGACGTGGAGGTCATCGTGATCTCCGCCCGGGGGGGCGTGGAGGCGGCGGTGGAGGCCATGCGCCAGGGGGCGGCCACCTTCCTCGAGAAGCCCCTGAACATCGAGGCCGTGCGCCAGGTGGTGGGGCGCCACGCCCGGACCCAGGCCCTCTCCCGGCGCAACCTCGAGCTGGAACGGCGCCTGGACGAGCGCTTCGGGTTCCAGGGCATCATCGGGAAGTCGCCGGCGATGCAGCGCATCTTCGAGCTGCTCCGGCAGATCGCCCCCACCAACGCCACGGTGCTCATCACCGGCGAGTCGGGCACGGGGAAGGAGCTCATCGCCAAGGCCATCCACCACAACTCGCTCCGGCGCAACGGCCCCTTCGTGGCCCTGAACTGCGCCGCGGTCTCGGAGGGGGTCCTGGAGTCCGAGCTGTTCGGCCACGTGAAGGGCGCCTTCACCGGGGCGGTCCGCTCGCGGGAGGGGAAGTTCGAGTTCGCCTCGGGGGGCACCCTGTTCCTCGACGAGGTGGGGGACACGCCGCTCAGCATCCAGTCCAAGCTCCTGCGGGTGATCGAGGAGCGGGAGATCGTGAGGGTGGGTTCCAACGAGCCGATCCGGGTGGACGTGCGCCTCCTCGCGGCCACGAACCAGGACCTGGAGAAGCTCGTGGAGGAGAAGGCCTTCCGGGAGGACCTCTACTTCCGGCTGAACGTCGTCTCCGTCCACCTGCCCCCCCTCCGGGAGCGGCGGGAGGACATCCCCCTGATCGCCGACGCCACGATCCGCCAGCTCAACGAGGAGTACGGCAAGGAGATCGAGGGGATCAGCGCGGAGGCGCTGGAGATCCTCACCGGCTACTCCTGGCCGGGGAACGTCCGGGAGCTCAAGAACGCGGTGGAGAGCATGCACATCGTGAGCCGCGGTCCCGTGCTCCAGGTGGAGGACATCCCCGCGAAGATCCGGGCCGCGGGCCGGCCCGCGGCGGGGCTGCCCCGGCTGTCGGGGGTCTCGATCCAGGAGATGGAGCGGGAGCTCATCCGCAACACCCTCCGGGACGTGGGGGGGAACCGGGAACGCGCGGCCTCGCTCCTCGGCATCTCGGAGCGTACCCTCTACCGCAAGATCAAGGCCTACGAGCTGGAGGAGTGAGCGGAGCGGGCTGCCCCGCCCCTGACAACCTGGCAGGGCCGGGCGGCGCGGCCCGGGAGGGATGGAGCTGTAACTCCTTGTGACAACAGGGGATGCGAATCCGCCCCGCGCAGCGGGCCGGTGGCATGGCATTTGTGATCCCCCCACGCCGTAACCTTATGAGGAGGGTCTCATGGCCAAGACGGAGAAGATCATCGGGATCGATCTCGGCACCACGAACTCCGTGGTCGCGGTGATGGAGGCGGGGGAGTCGAAGGTCATCCCCAACCGGGACGGCCAGCGCACGACCCCGTCCGTGGTCTCCTTCACGGAGAGCGGAGAGCGCCTCGTGGGGCAGCTCGCGCGCCGCCAGGCGGTGACGAATCCCCGGAACACGGTGTTCAGCATCAAGCGCTTCATGGGCCGCCGCCACAACGAGGTGGCGGAGGAGGAGCGCATGGTTCCCTACAAGATCGTGGGGAACTCGGACGAGCTGGTGTCCGTGGAGATCCGCGGCAAGCGCTACACGCCGCCCGAGATCTCGGCCATGATCCTCCGGTACCTGAAGGAGGCGGCGGAGGACTACCTCGGCGCCGAGGTGCACCGCGCGGTGATCACCGTCCCCGCCTACTTCAACGACAGCCAGCGGCAGGCCACCAAGGACGCGGGCCGCATCGCGGGCTTGACGGTGGAGCGGATCATCAACGAGCCCACCGCGGCCTCCCTGGCCTACGGGCTCGACAAGAAGAAGAACGAGAAGATCGCGGTCTTCGACCTGGGGGGAGGGACCTTCGACATCTCGATCCTCGAGGTGGGCGACGGGGTCTTCGAGGTGCTGGCCACGAACGGGGACACCCACCTCGGCGGCGACAACTTCGACGACGTGCTCATCAACTACATCGCCGACGAGTTCAAGAAGGACCAGGGCATCGACCTCCGGGAGGACCAGATGGCCCTGCAGCGGCTCAAGGACGAGGCGGAGAAGGCCAAGTGCGCCCTCTCCACGTCCATGCAGGTGGACATCAACCTGCCCTTCATCACCGCGGACGCCTCCGGCCCGAAGCACCTGGCCATGTCCCTCACCCGGGCGAAGCTGGAGCAGCTCTGCGAGCACCTGGTGGAGCGGACCCGCGAGCCCTGCGAGGCCGCCCTCAAGGACGCGAAGCTCTCCCCCTCCGACATCGACGAGGTGATCCTGGTGGGAGGGATGACCCGGATGCCGCTCGTGCAGGCCATGGTGAAGCGGCTCTTCGGCAAGGACCCCCACAAGGGCGTGAACCCGGACGAGGTGGTGGCGGTGGGCGCGGCGATCCAGGGCGGCGTCCTGGCGGGCGACGTGAAGGACGTGCTCCTCCTGGACGTGACGCCGCTGTCCCTGGGGATCGAGACGCTGGGGGGCGTGATGACCACCCTCATCGAGCGGAACACCACGATCCCCACCTCCAAGAAGGAGATCTTCTCCACCGCCTCGGACAACCAGCCCGCCGTGGACATCCACGTGCTCCAGGGCGAACGGCCCCGGGCCATCGACAACCGCACCCTGGGCCGGTTCCAGCTCACGGGGATCCCTCCCGCCCCGCGCGGCGTGCCGCAGATCGAGGTGACCTTCGACATCGACGCCAACGGCATCCTGAACGTCTCCGCCAAGGACCTGGGGACGGGCAAGGAGCAGTCCATCGAGATCAAGTCCTCCTCCGGACTCTCCGAGGAGGAGATCCAGAAGATGGTGAAGGAGGCCGAGGAGCACGCCGCCGAGGACCGGCAGCACCGCGAGCTCATCGAGAAGAAGAACCAGGCGGACGCCCTCGCGCACCAGACCGAGAAGCTCCTGAAGGAGCACGGGGACAAGCTCTCCTCGGACGATCGGGCCGCCGTGGAGAAGGCGATCGAGAAGCTCCGGGAGGTGAAGGACGGCGACGACGCGGCCGCCATCGACCGGGCCGTGGAGGAGCTGACCCAGGCGTCCTACAAGCTCTCGGAGATGCTCTACAAGGAGGCGCAGGCGGAGCAGCAGGCCGCGGGGGCGGGCGCCGCGGGGCCGGGCCCCGAGGCCGGGGCTTCCCCGGGCCCGGAGACGGGCGGCGGGGAGGACGAGGTCATCGACGCCGACTACGAGGTGAAGGACTGAAACACCGCTGACCGGCACGGCTTTTTCACTTTTCGCGGCCGCGGCGGGGAGCGGGGACTCCCCGTTTCCCGGTCCGGTGTTTTTGCGGTCTCCCCGCCGCCCCTCACCCGTATCTTTCGTCTGAGGGATGTTCCGGGGCCCGGTCCTCCGGATCGGGCCCTCCATGCCGGAGGGAGGTGCCATGCCCGCGATCGAGGTGGAGGGGCTCACCAAGCGCTACGGTCCCACGGTGGCGGTGGACGGGATCGACTTCACGGTGGATCCGGGGGAGGTGGTGGGCTTCCTGGGCCCGAACGGCGCCGGGAAGACGACCACGCTCCGGATCCTCACCTGCTACATCCCGGCCACCGCGGGCCGGGCGCGCGTGGGGGGGTACGACGTCTTCCGGGATTCGGCCCAGGTGCGGCGCATCATCGGGTACCTGCCGGAGAACGTGCCCCTCTACCGGGAGATGCGCGTCCGGGAGTACCTCATGTACCGGGCCGCCCTGAAACGGGTGCCGCGGTCCACCCGGGCGAAACGGGTGGACGAGGCCCTCGACCTCATCCGCATCCGGGACCACGCCGACCGCATCATCGGGCACCTGTCGAAGGGGTACCGGCAGCGCGTGGGGCTGGCGGACACCCTGGTCCACGACCCCGAGGTGCTCATCCTCGACGAGCCCACGGTGGGGCTCGATCCCAACCAGGTGCGGGAGGTGCGGGAACTGGTGCGGGACCTCGCGGAGAGGCGCACCGTCCTCTTCTCCACCCACGTGATCCCCTGGGTGGAGGCGGTGTGCCAGCGCGTGATCATCATCGACCGGGGGCGGATCGTGGCCGACGACCGGATCGACGCGCTGACGGAGAAGACGGAAGGCGGCCTGGAGGAGGTGTTCACCCGGCTGACCCGGGAGCCCGCGGACCTCGCGGGCGCGCCCGCGGGGGCGGCCGCCGGAAGTGACGGGGAGTCCTCTCCCGGGGAGGTGGAGGGATGATCGGCTGGATCCTGCTCGGCCTGGCGGGCGCCGGGCTCGCCGGCACGGCGGTGGTGGGGCTCGCGGGGCGGATGAAACGGGCCGGGTTCCGGAAGGGCGTGCTCGCTCCGGCCTGGAAGGTGGGGCCGTGGTTCGCGGTGGGGCTCGGGGCCCTGTTCTTCATCGTCACCTGGAGCCTCGCCGGCCTCCTCGCGGGCCTGGCGGCGGGAGCCCTCCTCTTCCTGGCGGCCCTCGGGTGGGACGAGTTCAGCGACCGGGCGTGCCCCGCCTTCTACGCGTGCTTCCGCCGGGAGGTGTACGGGTTCTTCGCCACCCCCATCCCGTACTTCGTGCTCTTCCTCTTCACCATGATGTCCGGGGTGTTCTTCTGGGAAGGCCTGGACCGGTCGCGGCTCCTGACCCTCCGGCCGAGCTTCGGCTCCATCGCCTTCCTGGGGTTCTTCCTGTTCCCCCTGCTCACCATGGGCCTCCTGGCCCGGGAGCGCTCGGAGGGGACCATCGAGGTGCTCATGACGGCCCCGGTCTCGGACTCCGCGGTGGCCGTCTCGAAGTTCCTCGCCACCATGACGTTCTACCTGGCCATGCTCCTGCCCACGGCCGCCTACTACGCGGTGATGAAGCACATCGGCGAGCACGCCGCGCCGCCGGTCTCCGTGGACGTGGGACCGGTGCTCACGGGCCTGGCGGGCATGATCCTCATGGGCGCCTTCTTCGCCGCCATGGGCCTCATGGCCTCCTCCTTCACCTCCAGCCAGATCCTGGCCGCGCTCCTCACCTGGGTGCTCATCGTGGTGTTCCTCATCCTGGGCATGGTCTCCCGCGCCCTCGGGTTCACCGGCACCACGCTCGGCGGCGTGCTCGAGTCCATCGAGACGGGCCACCACCTGGACCAGTTCCTGAAGGGGGTGATCGATCCCAAGGAGGTGATCTACTTCCTCTCCTTCACCGTCTTCTTCCTCTTCATCGCCGTGCGCTCCCTCGAGAGCCGGAAGTGGAGGTAGCGATGGGTACCCTCGACCAGGACGTGAAGGCTCCCGGGCTCTTCTCCGTGGGGATCCTGCTGGTGGCGGCGGGCCTGTTCACCGCGGTGGTGGACGCCGGGTTCGGCTTCTACACGCTGGCGATGACGGCCCTCGGGATCCTCGCCATGGTGGTGACGATGATCCTCCGGATCCGCGCCACCGTGCGGTTCTTCGAAGCCTACTGGCTCACCCTCCTCTACCTCCTCCTCACCGCCGTCGTGATCTGGCTTCCGGAGGCGTGGCTCGCCTCCCTGGGGCTCGGGGACACCCGCGAGCCGTGGGGGCTCCGGTCCTTCGTGGCCCGGGTGGTGCTCCTCCTGGTGCTGGAGGGGCTCGCCGCCGCCGCGTTCCGCCGGATGCGCGACCCCTCCTCGTTCCTGGCCGAGCGCGGCGCGGTGGCCGCCAACGTCACCATGCTCGTCCAGCTCGGGGTGATCCTCCTGGCGGTGGTGAACATGGTGGCGACCTCCGCGCTCACCCAGCGCCTGGGCACCCTGGACGCCACCCGGGCCGGGGAGTTCTCCCTCACGGACCGGACCCGTTCCCTCCTGGACTCCCTGGACGACCTGCCCGCGCCCGTGCACGCCACCTACCTGCAGTTCGGCACCACGTACCAGGCCTACGGGGACCAGAAGCCCCTGGGGGACCGGGGGATCGACTTCCTGAAGCAGTACGGGGAGTACTCGCCGCGGGTGGTGGTCAAGGTCTTCAACGGGCTCGAGGACGTGAAGCAGGCGAAGGACTACCTGGCGAAGCTCGGGGTGGAGGACCTGGAGTTCAAGCGCGAGGACACGGTGGTCTTCACCTACCGGCCCCCGGGGGCCAAGAAGCCCCGCCGGAAGGACGTGGCCGTCACTCAGTGGGAGTTCATGGGGCGGAGCCCCCTGGGGAGCCCGCGGTTCAAGGGGGAGCAGATCTACACCTCCGCCATCCAGCGGATCGTCTTCTCCGAGCAGAAGGTCTACCTCCTCGAGGGGCACGGGGAGCACGAGCGCTGGGGCTCGTCGGACGACCCGGGCCACAGCTTCACCGAGGCGGCGGACCTCATCGAGAAGCTGGCCCTGGACGTGGACACCCTGTCCCTGGGGGAGAAGGGCCGGGTGCCGGAGGACGCGAGCCTCCTGGTGATCGCGGGGCCGAAGACCCCGCTGCTCCCCGAGGAGGCGAAGGAGGTGGAGCGCTACCTGCGGAAGGGCGGATCGCTCCTGCTCCTCCTCGATCCCCCCGCCCGGGGGGAGGAACCCCTGCGGACGGGCCTCGAGGGCTACCTGCAGGAGCTCGGGATCGTGCCGCGGCCGGACCACGTGTGCGTGGACTACGAGCAGGGCGGCACGAGCCAGACCGTGTTCCTGGAGCCCACGAAGATGCTCACCTACGTGGAGTACTCCGACCACCCCATCGTGTCGGTGCTGAAGAAGCGGGGGTACCCGTGCCGCATCTACAACGCGTGCCCCGTCTTCGCGGAACCCCCGGAGGACGCGAAGGACCTCACGGTGAAGGAACTGGTGTACGTGAGGCGCCAGGCCCTGGGCAACCGCACCTACGCCGCGAAGCTCTTCCCGGGGCGCCGCTGGGGCCGGCCGGACCCGCGGACGGACATCGTGGACAAGCGCCTCTCCATCGCGGTGGCCGCGGAGCGCAAGATCCCCGCGACCGGGAGCGGCGGGGGGCCGGAGAAGAAGGACGGGGAAGAGAAGGAGAGCCGCGCGGCCACGCGGGTGGTGGTGTTCGGAAACAGCGGCTTCGCCACGGACCGCGGGCTTTCCCCCACCCTGGCCGGGCGGCCCGCGAACCCCTTCTACGCGGCCGGGAACCCCTCGCTCCTCACCAACGCGGTCTCCTGGGCCGTGGAGCGCGAGTCGCTCATCTCCATCGAGCCGAAGACGCTGGAGAACGAGTTCGTGAACCCCTCTCCCCGCGACCAGCGGCTGGCCAAGACGGTGGGGGTCCTGGCGATCCCCTTCCTCGTCTTCTACCTGGCCGTGGGAGTGGCCTGGCAGCGCAGGAGGTAGGTCGATGAACACGCGGACCACGTTCGTCCTGGTGGGGGCCCTGGCGGTGCTCCTCGCGGTGCTCGTCCTCACCGGGGAGAAGCCGAAGCCCGAGGGAGGGGCGAGGGACCTCTGGCCGGACTTCCGGGCGGACGACGTCACGGAGCTCTCCTGGACGTTCGCGGGGAAGACCTTCGCCGTCCGGCGGTCCGAAGCGGGGAAGGACGACTGGACGGTGAAGGTGGCGGGCTTCGACGTCCCCGCCTCCGGGACCCGGATCGGGGAGATCCTCGGCGACCTGGAGAGGATGCGCGTGGAGAACACGATCCCCGCGGACCGCGTGGACGCCCAGCGGCGCCGGGACTACGGCCTCGCGCCGCCCGTGGCCGAGCTCTCGCTCCGGATCCGGGGGGAGAAGCGGAGCCTGGATCTCGGGAACCCCGGGCTGCGGGCGGACACGAGCTACGCCCAGGAAGGGGGGCGGGCGGACGTGTACCTCGTGGACCGCGACCTCATGAAGGACCTGGAGAAGATCGGCCTGGAGGACCTCCGGAGGAAGAAGATCCTCGGCTGGCTCACCTCGGACGTGCGCAACATCACCATCGAGAAGGAGGGCGAGGTCGTCTTCCGGGCGCACCAGGACCGGGAGGACCTGGGGATCTGGAAGGCGGAGGTCCCGTTCGAGGACTTCGCGGACACGGGGGGCATGGAGTCGGAACTCCTGCCCGCCATTCTCACCCTCGAGGTGGAGGACTTCACGGCGGACGGTGTGAAGGAGGAGGACCTCGGGAAGTACGGCCTCGCCAAGCCCCGGTACCGGCTGGTCCTCGTGCGGGGGGAGAAGGAGGAGCGCACGGAGAAGGTCCTCCTCGTGGGGGCCGACGTCCCGGAGAAGGAGGCGCGGGTCTACTTCATGGAGGAGGGGGTCCCCTTCGTCTACTCCGGCAAGGCCGACGACCTGCTCGAGGAGCTGGCGAAGGACCCGGCGGGGTGGCGCGACCGGAACCTCACGAGGCTGGGTTACAAGGTGATCGATCGGATCGAGGCCTCCCTCGACGACGTCTCCTTCGCCCTGGAACGGGAGGACCAGGACTGGTCCGTGGTGGAGCCGGAGCGCATGGAGGTGGACCAGGGGGCGGTGGAGAACTGGCTGGAGGGGGCCCGGAAGCTCACGGTGAAGGAGTTCCTCGACGACCCCGACCTCGAGAAGCTCGGCCTGAAGGAGCCCCGGGGGAAACTGGCCTTCTACGGCCCCAAGGAGGGCGACGAGTGGAAGCCGCTGGTGGAGATCCACCTGGGCGCCGCCGCCCCCGACGGGGGGATCTACGCCCGCCGGGACGACTCCGGCCGGGCCTTGGTGGTGGGGCCGGGCCTGGTGGAGCAGATCCGGGCGGGGACCTTCCCGTTCCGCAGGAAGGAGGTCTTCCGCAGCGAGGTGCTGGCCAAGCAGGTGGTGCGGCTCACCCGGAGGATGGAGGGCCGGGAGGAGGCGCTCGAGTGGAAGGACGGCTCGTGGCCGGGGGACGTGGTCACCTCGGTGCTGAACACCATCGTGGCCCGGCTCCACGACCTGCGGGCGGTGCGCTGGGTGGGTCCCGCGGAGGGGCGCGAGGAGGCGTACGGGGTGGGGGAGGACGCGCCCTTCGTGCTCACGGTGGCGGCCCGCGACCAGGATGCGAAGGAGGGGGAGGTCCGGGTCTACGGCGTGCGCGTGGGGAAGCCGGCGAAGGGCGGCTTCTACGCGCGGGCGATCCGCCTGGGGAAGCCGGGGGCCGGCGTCTTCGTGATCGCCCCCGCGGACCTCGAGAGCCTGAAGACGGACCTCCGGAAGAAGGCCGAGGCCGGGCCGGAGAAGGAGCCGGGGGAGAAGCCGGGGAAGGAGGGTGCGAAGCCCCCGGGGGAGAAGCCGGGGAAGGAGGGCGCGAAGCCCTCGGGGGAGAAGCCGGGGGAGGCGGAGAAGGCCCCCGCGGGCGGAGAGGGGGAGAAGGCCGGCGAGCCCGGGAAGGAGAAGCCCCCCGCGGGCGGGAAGGAGGGGAAGCCGGGGGAGGGGAAGAAGCCTCCCGCGGGCGGGGAGTGACCGGGCGCTGAGGGGGCCCGCGTCCCGCGGGGGCCGGGCCGCGATCCCCGCCCCGCCCGGGAATCCTTCGCCGCGGCGGGAGTGGTTCCTATTCTCCCCGCATGTCCCCTGACGCGGCCGTCCGCCGGATCGCCATCGCCGTCCGGAGCCTCGAGAAGGCCCGGCGTCTCTTCGAGACCCTGCTGGGAGGGACGTTCGCGCCCCCCGCGGGCGGGACGGACGGCACCGTCCGTTCCCTGGTCTGGCGGCGCGGGCCGGCGGAGCCCGCCGTGGAGCTCATCCAGCCCCTCGACGAGGACGGGGCCGTGGCCCGCTTCATCCGGAAGCGGGGGGAGGGGATCCATCACCTCACCGTGGCCGTGAAGGACCTGGAGGGCACCCTGCGGCTCGTGGCGGAGGCGGGGGGCCGGATCGTGCGCACCCCCTCCTACTACCGGCGGGGGGGGGGAGGGCCCGTGAAGGAGGCGTTCGTCCATCCCAAGGACGCCCACGGCGTCCTCTTCCACCTGGTGGAGGAGGAATGATCGGGCTTTTGGCCACGGGCATCGCGCTGCCGGACGGGGGACGCTCGCGCCCGGGGGGGCGGCGGACGCCCATCGCGGACCTGGACGAGGACGTCATCACCCTGGCGGTGGCGGCGGCGGAGCGCTGCCTGGCGCGGCAGGACCGCTCCCGGGTGACCGCCCTCTACCTGGCCACCACCTCGGGCCCGTTCGCGGAGCGGTCCACGGCGGCGCTGGCGGCGCGGATCCTGGACCTCCCGGGGAACGTGCGCACGGTGGACTTCTCGGGGTCGCTGCGCTCGGGGACGGACGCGCTGCTGGCGGCCTTCGAGACCGCGGCCACCCGCGGGGGGGCCCCGGTGCTCGTGGTGGCCTCGGAGGTGCGCCGCCCGGAGGAGGGGAGCCGGGACGCGGAGCGGAACTGCGACGCCGCGGTGGCCTTCCTGGTGGGGGAAGGGGACGCCTGCTGCGCGGTGCTCAAGGCGAACGCGAGCACCACCGGCCGGGCCCTGGGGCCCCTCCGGCGGGGGGGGGAGACCAGCGTGCGCCCCGCGGCGGGGGCGCTCTTCGGGAGCCTGGCCTACGCCCCCGCGGTGGCCGCGGCCGCGAAGCTCCTCTTCACGCGGTTCGGGTACTCTCCGTCCTCGTTCCGCTACGTTCTCATGGACGCCCCGGACGGCCACTGCCACCTCCGGCCCGCGGTGGACCTGGGCCTCGACGTGGACGTGCAGCTCCCCGCCGACCCGCTCCTGGGGCTGGGACACGCGGGGACGGCCCACCCCCTCCTGCTCCTGGCCTGGGCGATCCCGCGGTGCGCGGCGGGGGAGCAGGTGCTCCTGGTCTCGTGGGGGGAGGGGGCGGACGCGCTCGTCCTGGAGATGGCTCCCGGGGTGCTGGCCGTGCGCGAGGACCAGCCGTTCCGGACGGCGCTCACCTCCGTGAAGGAACTCCCCGCGGGGGAGGCCCGCCTCCGGTGGCGGAGGGCGTCGCAGGGGGAGGCGGCGGTCATCCCCCGGGCCGCGGGCGAGGTCCACGAGGGGTTCGTGCCGCTTAGGGGCTACGCCTGCCAGGCCTGCGGGGCGGTGCTGGCCATCCCCTTCGCGGTGTGCCCCGCCTGCGGGGAGCGCGATTCCGCCCGGGGGAAGGAGCTGGGCCGGACGGGGGTGGTCTACACGTACACGGGCCTCCACGGGGTGCCCGGCCGCCCGGCCCCGCTCTTGCTGGCGGTGGTGGACCTGGTGGGGGGAGGGCGGATGCTCGTGCAGTTCGCGGGGAAGGGCGCCGTCCATCCCGCCATCGGCGACGAGGTGGAGCTCGTGCTCCGCCGCCTCTACGATTCCCCGCGCGGCCCCATCTATCACTACAAGGCGCGGCTCAGGGAGGAGACCCCGTGATCCGGGACGGGCTCTACGTCGTGGGCACGGGCTGCTCGGAGTTCGGCGAGCGGCCGGAGGCCTCCTTCGACGACCTGGTGGAGGAGGCCGTGCGCGAGGCCCTGTGGGACGCGGGGGTGGGGCCGGGCGAGGTGGACGGGGTGTGGCTCGCCTCCTCGGACGTGGGCGAGAGGCGGAGGGAGGGTGGCGGGCTCTCGGGGACGGGCGGCTTCTGCGACGTCCCCCTCACCCGGATCGTGGGCGAGGCGGCGGCGGGGGGGGACGCCTTCCGGAACGCCGCCCTGGCGGTGGCCTCCGGCGAGCACGAGCTGGTGCTGGTGGTGGGAGCGGAGAAGCAGAGCCACCGGCCCGCCGCGGACAACTTCTTCCGGCTCCCCCTGGCCTCCTCGCACCCGGTGTACGCCTTCGGCGTGACCCCGGTGGCGGTGGCGGGGCTCTACGCCTCGCGCATGATGGCCTCCGGGTCCCTCACGCGCGAGCACCTGGACGCCGTGCTCGTGAAGAACCGCCTCTGCGGGGAGAGGAACCCCCGGGCCTTCTGGCGGAGCCGCGTCCACCCCGACGCGATGAAGGACGCGGCCATGCTGGCGGAACCGCTCACCATCCTCGACGTGGCGCCGCGGGTGGACGGGGCCGCGGCCGTGCTCCTCGCGCGGAGGGAGGACCCCAAGCGCTTCCGGGCGGAGGCCGTACGCGTCACCGGGGTGGGGTACTCCGCGGTGGGGGGGGATCTCCTCCCGTTCTTCGACCCCCAGGTGGACTTCCTGGGGCGCCGGGCGCCCCGGACCGCGGCCCTCCACGCCTTCACCCGGGCCGCGGTGGTCAACCCCTGGGACCAGATCTCGGTGGCGGAGGTGGACGACTCCACCACGGTGGGCGAACTCCTCGCCTACGAGGACATCTCGCTCTGCTCGCCGGGGGAGGCGGGGGCGGTGATCTCCCAGGGGCTCACCGGGCCCCGCGGCCAGCTCCCCGTGAACCCCAGCGGGGGCAGCCTCTCCTGCGGCAGCGCCCCCGCGGCGGACGTGCTCCGGCGGATCCACGAGATCGTGCGCCAGCTCACGGGGCGCGCGGAGGACCGCCAGGTGGCGGGCGCCCGCACCGGGCTGGTGCACGGGTCGGCGGGGGCGGGAGCCGTGGGGTTCGCGGCGATCCTCGAAGCCGTCGCGAAGGGATGAGCGTCGCCTGGCGGTGGCTCGGGGGCTTCACGGTGCGCATCGAGGCGGGGGGCGTGGTGCTCTACATCGACCCCTTCAGGGTCCGGGCCCGGCGGGCGCGCCGGGCGGACGTGATCCTGATCACGAACCCGCGGGTGGGGCACTGGTCCCCGGAGGACGTGGATCGCCTGCGGGGTCCGGGGACCCGGATCTTCGGGCCGGCCGGGCTTGCGGGGGGGGCGGAGCGCGGGGCGGAGACGCTCCGGCCCGGGGACGAGGTGGAGGCGGCGGGCCTGCGGATCCGGGCGGTCCCCGCGGCCAACCGGGAGCTCTCCTTCTTCCCCCGGGCGGCGGGCTGGCTCGGCTACCTCGTCACCGCGGGGGGGAGCGTGCTCTACCACGCGGGGGCCACGGAGTGGATCCCCGAGCTGGAGGGGCTCCGCGCGGACGTGGCCTTCCTGCCCGTGGGCGGCCGGATCGTGATGGACGAGGAGGAGGCCCGGCGGGCGGCGGCCGAGCTGGGGGCGCGGGCGGCGGCGGCCCTCTTCCTGGCGGGGGAGCGCGCCCACCCCGTGCCCGGCTTCGTCATCGGATCCGGACGCGGCGGCCCTCGATCGTGAGGCGGCCCTCGGCGAAGAGGCGGATGGCCTCCGGGTAGGCCTCGCACTCCTCCGCGAACACCCGCTGCTGCACGTCCTCGGGGGTGTCCTCGAAGCGCACGGGGACGGTGCGCTGGATGATGATGGGGCCGTGGTCGTAGACGTTGTCCGCGAAGTGGACGGTGCACCCGCTCACCTTCATGCCCGACGCCACCACCGCCTCGTGGACGCGCATCCCGTAGAACCCCTTGCCGCAGAAGAGGGGGATGAGGGCGGGATGGATGTTCATCACCCGGCCCTCGTACCGGGGGGGGATCCGGTAGAGGGAGAGGAACCCCCCCATGACCACGAGGTCCGGGGAGTGCCGGTCGAGGTGGGCGGTGACGGCGGAGGAGAAGGATTCCACGTCCCGGTGCTCGCGGCGGGGGACGGTGTAGGCGGGGAGGCCCGCGGCCCGGGCCACCTCGAGACCGCGCACCCCCTCGCGGGAGGAGATCACGCAGCGGATCTCGGCGTCCAGGCGCCCGTCCGCGATCCGGGCGAGCAGGTTCTCGAGGGTGGTGCCGCCGCCGGAGAGCAGGAAGCCGATGGAAACGGTCATGACCTCACCTCCCTTTCCGGAGCAGCCGGTCCAGGGCCTCCCGGAGCTCGCGGGGCGGAAGGCCCCGCACCAGGACCGCCTTGTCGGGGGACCCGGCCCCGGAGACCACCTGCACCCGGCCGCGGGGGACCCCGAGGGCCCGCGCGAGGAGCGTCACCAGGGCGCGGTTCGCCCGCCCCCGCTCCGGCGGCGCCCGCACCGCCACCTTGAGCCGGGGGCCGTAGGCGCCCAGCACGCGGTCCCGGGCGGAACCGGGAGAGACCCGGACCTCGAGGACCGAGCCCTCGGGATGCGGGCGGACCTCGATCCCTTCCTCCACCCCGTCACTCCGGCTCGAGCGGCTGCAGCATGCGGGCGAGCCAGGCGTCCCGCTCCGCGGGGGGGACCAGGCTGCGCTTCGCGATCTCCTCCGGGGGGTACCCGTACACGAGGAGGAAGTAGTCGGTGGTGGAGTGCCGCTCCACGAAGTTCCCGGTGGCGATCTCCAGGTCCTCGGGGGATCCTCCGTCGAGGAGCCGGAGGACGTCCTTCCAGGCGAGGATGGCCGCGAGCTCGGCCTCGAGGTAGGCGCGGTCCGCCTGGTCCGCGCCCGGCCCGGCGGCGTCGATCTCCTCCCGGAGCCCCTCCGCGGTGCCCGTCTCCGCCAGGTAGAACGCCAGGGCGAGGTGCTCGGCGGGGGTGAGCGTCCAGCGCTTCCCCTCGAGGAACACGTGGCGGTAGATCTCGAGGGGGGAGAACTCCGACCACTCCAGGAACTCCGGGGAGGTGCCCACCACCCCGGCGCGCTCGATCCGCTTCACGATCTCGATGCCCCGGGGCGTCACCGGCGGGTGGCGGGCGCGGTTCAGCTCGATGCGGGTGTCGCCTCCCCCCGTGATCGCGTCGGGGAAGTCGAGCTCCTCGGTGGCCACGTCCCCGTCGTTCAGGCGGCGGATCAGGCTGTCCACGAGGGCCGCCACCGCCTTCAGGTGCGCCAGCCGCCGCGCCGCCCGGTCCCGGTAGGGGGCGGAGCGCAGCGCGCCTCCGGAGGCCTTGGGGTCGAGCAGGCGGGCGAAGAGGTCCGCGGCGGCGTGGAAGTCGAGGTCGAAGACGGGGTTCGCGGGGAACCGGGACGCGCTCTCCGCGTGGTGCCGGACGGCCTCGTCGGTTTGGACGTAGAGGAGGCGGTCCGCGGCCAGCTCGTCGAGGAGGCGGCGGCGGTACTCGGTCCGGAGCTCGCCCAGGATCCTCCCCGCCTGCTCCCGCTCCTCCCGGCCGAAGTCGCCGGGCGCCTTGCCCAGGGCCCGCTCCAGGAACGCCCGGAGACGGCTCGCCGCCTCCGGGAAGCGCCCGTCCCGGCGGTGGCGGTCCACGTCCGCGAGGACGTTCTTCCACGCGGCGTCGAAGCGGCCGCGGAGGGAGTCCGCGCCGGAGCCGAGCCAGGTCTCGAGCTTGTTGGCGGCGCCGGGCAGGACGGTCCGGGCCTCCGGCCACCAGGGGAGCTTCGGCGCGGAGAGGGCGATCTCCCGGGCCGCGCGGTACCTCCCCTCCTTCAGGGCGGCGAGGACCCGGCCCTCGAGACCGGCCCAGAGGCCGCGCAGCCGGGCGAGGCGCGCGGCCTCCGCCTTCTCGAGGTCCGCGAGCTCCCGGCGGATCTCGGCGGCGCGGGCCGTGGCCTGCTTCCCGTACTTCGTGTCGGGGTGCTTCCGGCCCACCTCCTCGAAGCGGTCGGCCACCGCCCGCCACTCCGGGCCCCGGCTCTTCCAGGTCTTCCGGAGCTCCCCCAGGCGGGCCTCCCGGACCTGCACCGTCTGGAAGGCGGCCTGGGCCACGAGCTCCGGGTTGTCGATCACCTCCGGCTTCTGGGTGCCGGGGGGCGGGGGGAGGGCGGCGGTGCCCGTGGCCGTGGGCGGGGGAGCCGGGGGAGGCTTCCCGCGGGTGAGGGCGAAGACCACCACCGAGGCCACCGCCAGGAGGGCGATGCCCACCGCCACGTAGACCCCCTTCCCGGCGCCCGCGCCCTGGGCCTTCAGGTGGTGGGCCAGGCGGATGGCCTCCAGGTCCTCGAGGAGCGCCGCCGCGGAGGGATAGCGGTCGTCGGGATCCTTGCGCATGAGGCGCTCGATGACCGCCGCCAGGTCCTCGGGGCAGTCCGGGCAGAACTCGCGGAGGGGCGGCGGGGTGGCGGAGATCTGCTGGAGGATGATCTCCTGCATGTTGGAGCCGAGGAAGGGGGTACGCCCCGCCAGGAGCCGGTAGGCGGTGGCCCCCAGGGAGTAGAGGTCCGCCCGGTGGTCCACCTCGAGCCCCTGGGCCTGCTCGGGGCTGATGAAGTGGGGCGTCCCGAAGATCCCCTCCTCCGTGGAGTTCTTGAGCTGCTCGGCGCGGCGGGCCAGCCCCAGGTCGGCCAGCTTCACCTGGCCGTCGGAGGTGAGCATGAGGTTGTCCGGCTTCACGTCCCGGTGCACGATCCCCTTCTTCTCCGCGAAGATGAGCGCCCGGGACGCCTGGATCAGGATATCGAGCACCTCGTCCCAGGGGAGCTTCCCGTCCTTCCCGATGCGGTCCTGGAGGGAGCCCCCGTCCATGAACTCCATGGAGAAGAAGTGGATCTGACGGTCCGTGCCCACGTCGTAGACCTGGACGATGTTCGGGTGGTTGAGCTGGCCCGCGGCCCGGGCCTCCGACTTGAAGCGCTCGATGAACTTCTCGTCCCGGAGGAGGCGCGCGGAGAGGACCTTGAAGGCGACGATGCGGTTCAGGGAGAGCTGGTTCGCCTTGTAGACGGTGCCCATCCCGCCCCGGCCCACGCGCTCCAGGAGCTTGTAGCCCCCCACCGTCTTGCCCACGAGCCCCTGGCGCGAGTCCTCGCGGCGGTCGGAGAGGAAGGAGAGGATGGTGTCCCCCGCCTGGATCTTGTCGCCCACGGTGAGGCGTCCCTCCTCGATCCTCTCGTCGTTCAGGAAGGTGCCGTTGGTGGAGCCCAGGTCGCGGATGACGTAGGACCCGCCCTCGGAGCGGATCTCGAAGTGGCGGCGGGAGGTCAGGCTGTCGGAGAGGGTGAGGCCCCCCACGGAGGGATCCCGGCCGAAGACGTAGCGGCCCCCGGGTTCGATCTTGAGGCTCGACCCCTTGTCGTTTCCGCGCTCGACGACGACGATGGGCACGTTACGTTCCCTCGCGGCTCGAAAAGGCGGCGGCCTCGATTCCGTCGAAGAGGGCGGTGCCCACCCGGACCATGGTGGATCCCTCCTCCACGGCGACCTCGAGATCGCCGGTCATCCCCATCGAGAGTTCCCGAAGTTGCTCTTTGTACCATCCCTCCCGGTTCGAGTCTTCGAGGATCCGACGGAGGAGGGAAAAGCAGGGCCGGGCCTCCTCGGGGTCCTCCACCAGCGGGGCCATGCCCATGAGCCCGAGCACGCGCACCCCGGCCCGCCCGGAGGCGGCGCGGAGGGACTCCCGGGCGTCCTCCGGCGCCAGGCCGTGCTTCTGCGGCTCGCCGCTCACGTTCACCTGGACCAGCACGTCCACGGGGCGCCCGCGCTCGCCGCCCAGCCGGTCCAGGTGGTCGAGGAGCCGGAGGGAGTCCACGGAGTGGATGAGGGAGAAGATCTCCAGGGCGCGGCGGGCCTTGTTCCGCTGGAGGTGGCCGATCATGTGCCAGCGGAGGTCCGGCGGCGCCTCCGGCGCCTTCTCCAGGGCCGCCTGCACCCGGTTTTCGCCCACGTCCCGGATCCCCAGGGAGTGGAGGAGGGGGATGGCGGCCGCGGGCACGGTCTTGGTCACGGCCACCAGGAGAACGGCGGCGGGATCGCGCCCGGCGCGCCCGGCCGCGGCCTCGAGGCGGGCTCGAACCCGGCGGAGGTTTCGAGCCAGCCGCTCGGCGGGGCGGGGGGGCGGTGCGTTGGGATTCGTCCACATGGAAG
>JAOZQC010000272.1 GCA_029932425.1 Planctomycetota bacterium
GGAGCGTCGTCCCTGACCTGGACGTGTTTCGCCCCGTCGCCCGCAACCTCATGGGTCGGTCCTCGCGGGCCCGCGGGGACGACCCCGGGTCCGGGGTGGAGAACCGCAGGGACAAATAGCCGGGCCGGCCCCGCGTGAGGGGGGCCGTGGCTCGCGCGGGAGCCGACGGGAGTCTTCCACGCTACGCTTTCCCACGTGGGAAAGCCCCGACGCCAGGGAACGCCGGACCGGAGGGGCGCCGCACTGCGTCTCGGGCGCGGGTGCCTCCGGTGGCGGGGAGACTCGCGGAAAGGGGGGGCGCCCGGGTGAAGGGGAGGGGGGGACTTTCGGCGCGAGGGGACGGGAGAGGTGAAGCAGCCCTGCCTGTCCGCGATGTTTCAGAAAAGTGAAAAAGCTGTGCCCGTCAGCGATGGATCTCCGTATCCCCCTTTCCCGGCGCCCCTTTTCCGGATCGACGATTCGATGAGGAGCTGAGGCTTCAACCGGCGTTCCCTCCCGCCTGCCGCCGGGACCCGGGTGGGCGGCCGCGAGAGGCCCCGGCCCAGGCTTCCCAGGCAACCGGATGCGTGAAGACGACGGACAGGGTGCCGGATCCGCACCTCCGGATTGGCCGAGCGCATGGAGTGGCGGTCGTCGCCGGCAATCCCGGCCGGAAGACAGGGATCGTGAATATCGACCAGTGACTGGTTGGATTGCATCCATCCACCGGCTAATCCGCAGCCATGGTACCGCGGCATCTCACGGGCGCGCTTCGGGCGGCCCTCGCCGATACTCCGGTGGTGAGCCTGGTGGGGCCGCGGCAGTCCGGCAAGACCACCCTGGTCAAGGCGTTGCCCCACCCGGGGGGGCCCGGCACGGTACCTCAGCCTTGCCGATCCCGCGGTGCCGGCGGCCGCCCGGTCGGATCCCGTCGCCTTCCGGAGCGGCAAGCCGAGAAGGGACCCCCCGGCCGGCGGAAAGGGGATTCCCCTCCGGGCGGGTGATCCGAAGGGTTCCCGGCGCTCTGCTTCCGCGGAATCGAAGCTCGAGGGAACGACGCCGGTCGCCGCCGTTTCCAGGATGCCGGGGATTCGTGGACCCGTCGTGACGAGATCCCCGATGCGACGCCCGGCCCCGGGATCACGCCGGAGCCTCGAGCCCCCGCGCGAAACCCGCCTCGAGAAACGGCCGCACGATGCGGACGGCGGCATTCGCGGTGACCGGAGGCCCCTCCGCCGTGCCCCGGTACACCGTTTCCACGGAAACGGGGCCCTCGGAGTCCTGGTCGGCGAAGGCCTCGCGGAGGACGCGAACACCCTTCTCGGCCCAGCGTGACCAGACACGGCTCCCCTTCACGATGGATCGGGTCATCTCTCGGACCCTCTCCACCCTCCGGGACCAGAGGAGCGCGACGTCGAAGGTGTATGCGAAGTCCTTGGGATGGCTCCCGGACCGCCTCTTTCCGAGAGCCAGGGCTTTCTGCAGGACATAGGCCGAAGGATTCGGAAGTCGGAGAATCAGGCCACGGATCGGACCGAGCGCGCGCACCCGGGCCACGGGAAGCTCGAGTGGCTCGTGAAGAAGGAGATCGAGGTAACGAAGTTGCTGGGCGTGGACTCCATCCTGGATGCACCGTAGCGCGCGGGTGTCCATCCCCTCGAGAGGAGTCAGCAGCTCCCCGTACACCGGTGCCCGCCGCGCGTCCCCCCACCGCTCGTGCTGGTAGAAGACGATCGGCGGCTCACGGTTTCGGACCGGGACGAACCCGCCCCGCAGCAGGTGGTCGTGCAGGGTTCCCCCTCTGTCGAGGGGCAGATCCCGAGGCACCACGAGATCGAAATCAAAGGTGAGCAGGGGGTGGGAAGCGGGTTCGGCGACCTCGGGAAGATGCCGGTAGAACCAGGGAACCCAGCCGCCTCCGAGAACCACGCGATCGAGGTACTCTCCGCACGCCTCGAGGAAACATGCCAGATCGCGGAGGGCTTCCGCGAAGTCCGGGTTCCCCGGGGTCATCCCCCCTCCTGGAGCGCCAGGACACGTTCGAGGATGAAGTCCGCCTGCTCTCGCCCCCGGACAGAGTCCGAAACGCAATCGAGCGCGGTCTGCCAGATGTCGACGAGGGGGGCGCCGTCCTTCCGCCTCACGATCCCCCGGAAGACCGACCTCGGATGGAGGGGCCGGCGCAGCGTCATCTCGGCGTCCCGCGGATCACACTCCTCGAGCTGCCACTCCCGCAAGGCCCGCGCCATGGGGATCCCGATGTGGACGATCGGGGGTTGCCGGCTTCCTCCGCGGAAGAGGCCCCGGTGCAGGGCGGCCAGGGCCCCGCCCAGAGCCGAATCCTTCCACGCCTCCGGCGGCAGGGGGGGATCCGCCGTTGAACGCGCTTCGGCGAACAGCGACGGCGCCGCCGGTACCAGCGATCGAACGGGAATCGACCTGGGCGAACCGTTCGTTTCGTCTTGCAGCCATGCCTCGAGCAAGGCCCGGATGCGGACCAGCTTCAGGCCGTCCCCGGTCTTGCGCAGGAAGCCCTCCTCCTGGAAGGCGATCGCGAAACGATGCGCTTTTGCCACGGAAACACGGGCGATCCCGGCCAGCTCGGTCGGGTGTCTCGGTCTCCGGCGCGGTCCCCCCCAGGCGTCTTCCGGGGCCTGAAGGAGGAGCAGAATCTTGAGCATCCAGCGATTCAGATCGGTGAAGAGCTGCCGGTCACGCCGGTCCCAAAGGCTCCGTCCCATGAAGAACCGCGGGGCCGAGCGCTTCCACGACACCCCCAGAGCCGGTATCTCCAGTACGGCCCGGTCCTCTTCGTCGGCCAGCCCCCACCCCACCCGGGGAGCGTACTCGCCCATGAAGGTCCGGACCGCCTTCTCCAGCCTCCCTCCGAATCCTCTGAGCACCACGACGATGATGGGAACCTCGCGAGGCCGGGCCGCGTTTCGCTGGAACATCAGGGCGGCCCGCGCAAGCCGACCCTCGACCTCCACGATCCTGGGAGCGGCGGCCGCGACGATGACCGAGAGATCGGCCCCCTGGAAGCGAAAGCGCAGGTCGAAGGAACCTCCTCCCGCAACCGGCGCGAGGATCTCGTCCGCCCCCGGGAGCGCCTCCTGTAGCAATCCCCTCACCCTCTCCAGCCGTTCCTGTTCGGATCTCATCTCGACACCGGTTCTACTGCGCAATAGAGTTCTTTTGCGCAGTAGAATTCTACCGCGAAGTAGAAAAAGGTCAATCTCCAACGGGGAAGCGCCGGAGAGTCCGTGGGGCAGGTTTTCCTCCCGCGAATCCGGGAGGAAACCTCGGCTTTCCTGGATCACGGGGGCGACGAACCCGGCCCGCCATCCCAGGCGCGATTCCCACCCGGTAGAAGACGCGTCCGGGGACGTGGCCCTTCTTTCCCGGGAAGAAGCCGGCCTTTACCCCACTCCCCTCGACCGGATCACCCCCCTCCCCGCAGCGCCGCCGCCACCGGCACCGCACGTGCTTGTTCTCCAGGAGACGAAGAACGTGCCGCGGGTCCAGGACCCGTCGGCCCGCTCCAGAGCACCTCTCGCACCGCCAGGGAGGGGGTCCCTTTTCAGACGGCCGCCGGGTCCCTTTTCAGCTTGCCGTTTCCAGCGATCGGAATCGGTGTTCAGATTCCGCCGGAATCCGCGTTCACATTCCATCGGAACGAGCGTTCAGATTCCTCCGGAATCCGCAGGAAGGCTCAGATCCCCGAATCTAGTGAAGCGCAACACGATAATCACACCTTACGGCAACTCGGCGGCGGGGCGGAAGCCGAGATTGCCGAAGTGAATCGACGGATCGTACTTGTACCGGTTCGCGCACCGGCAATCCCGGGCGTCTGTGTTCCAGGACCCGCCGCGGAGAACCCTGCCCCACGTGGCCCCCGTGAGCCACGCTCTACCGTCGGAAGGAGCACCCTCGTACGAATCGTGATAGCCGTCCTCGCACCATTCCCACTGGTTCCCGTGCATGTCGAAGAGTCCCCATGGGTTCGGCTTCTTCCGCCTTGCCTCGTGCCGCCGGCAACCCCATTCCCCCAGCGCCTTGTGACGGTCCCACTTCGTACCTGGGGGCAACATCTTCGACCCCGAGTTCAGGAAGAACCAGGCATACTCCCCCAGACGCGCATCGTCGTCCCCGAAGGAGTACCGCGTGGTCGTCCCCGCCCGGCACGCGTACTCCCACTCCGCTTCCGTGGGCAAACGCAAGCCTGCCCTCCGGCACCACGAGCTCACGTGCTTCCAAGAAACTCCCCCGATGGGCAGAAGAGGGCCTTTCCCGAGCCGGTTGTCCTTCTCTTCCACCCGGCTCCACGCCTCCTGTGTGCATTCCGTCTCGCAAAGGAGAAACGACCGCCCGATCCGCACTTCATGCACCGGGCCCTCGTCATCGCGCCTCCCCTTTTCTCCGTCCCGCGACCCCATCCGGAATCTCCCCCGCGGCACGAGGACGAACGTGAGCCCCGTCTTCTCGTGCTCGACGCGCAGCATCCCCTGCGTGTTCCACCCCGGCTTCCTCCACTCGCCCGACTGCAGGAGTCGCCGAAACCGCGCTTCGGAGTCCCCATCGTAGGCGTAGGCGTTTCCCGGAGGCTCTCCCTTCCAAGCCGGGCCCGGCCGCTCCCCCCCTCCACGCCTCCCCGCCTCCGGGGAAGAGGGCGCACCTTTTTTCTCGGTCCTACCCTCCGGACCTCCGTGCTCGTCGCGCGGCGTATCCCGGGCGGGGCGAAAGCCGAGGCTGTCCAGGCGGGTCAAGGAGTCACTCGCGCCCCGGAACGCGCACCGGCATAACCGGGGCTCGCACCACCAGCTCCCGCCGCGCAAGACCCGGTCCCACGCGTCTCCCCCGAGCCACGCCGAACCGTCCGAAGGGGCTCCTCCGTAGGATTCGTGATACCTGTCCTCGCACCACTCCGATACGTTCCCGTGCATGTCGTAAAGCCCCCACGGGTTCGGCTTCTTCCACCTCACCTCGTGCGTCCGGCAACCCCACATCTCCGTCACGCACCGGTACGACCAGCCTGTTCCTCGGGGCCACACCTTCGACCCCGAGTTCAGGAAGAACCAGGCATACTCCCCCAGACGCGCATCGTCATCCCCGAAGGAGTACGGCGTGGTCGTCCCCGCCCGACACGCGTATTCCCACTCCGCCTCCGTCGGCAACCGCAAGCCCGCCTTCCGGCACCAGGCCTTCACCGCGTACCAGGAAACCCCCTCGATGGGCAGCCGGGGGCCCTTCCAGCGCCGGTCGTCCTCCCCCCCCCCCCCC
>JAOZQC010000273.1 GCA_029932425.1 Planctomycetota bacterium
GACCGCGCCCGGGCGGGGGACATCGTGGCCGCCCTCGGGCTCAAGGAGACGGCCACCGGCGACACCCTCTCCGACGAGGCCGCTCCCGTCGTGCTCGGCGCCATGCGTTTCCCGGACGCCGTCATCTCCATGGCGATCTCCCCGCAGAGCCGGGGGGATCGCGACCGCCTGGCCGGCGCCCTCTCCCGGCTGGCCCGGGAGGATCCCACGTTCCGCTTCCGCACCGACCCGGACACCGCGGAGCTGGTGATCGCGGGCATGGGAGAGCTCCACCTGGACGTGATCCGCGCCCGCCTCGCGGGAGAGTTCGGAGTCGCCACCGCGGCCGGGGCCCCGCGCGTCGCCTACCGCCAGGCGCTCCGCCGCCCCGTGGAGGTGGAGGCGCGCCACGTGAAGCAGACCGGGGGCCGCGGCCAGTTCGGCGTGGTGAGGGTCCGCTTCGACGCCTCCGGGGAGGGTCCCGATCTCCGGTTCGAATCGCGGGTGGTGGGCGGCGCCGTACCCCGGGAGTACCACCGCTCCGTGGAGCGCGGCATCCGGGACGTGGCCGCGGAAGGGGGTGATCTCCGCTTCCCCCTGGTGCACGTCCGCGCCGTGCTCGTGGACGGCCGGTACCACGAGGTGGACTCCTCGGAGACGGCCTTCCGGGAGGCGGGTCGCATCGCCATGAGGGAGGCGGTGCGCCGGGCGGGGACGGTGCTCCTCGAACCCCGGGTGCGGTTCCGGGTGGAGGTCCCGGAGGAGGTCCTGGGCGACGTGCTCGCCGATCTCACGGCCCGCCGGGCGGAGGTGGAGCACCTCCGCGGCGACGGCCCCTCCCGGGAGATCGAGGGCCTGGTCCCCGTGGCGGAGCTCTTCTCCTACTCCACCACGCTGCGCTCCCTCACGCGGGGCCGGGGGACCTTCCACACCGAGCCCGCGGACTACCACCGCCTCCCGGACGCGATCGCCGAGGAGGTCGTCCGCGCCGCCCGGAGCCGCGAGCCCGTCTCCGTCTCCTGAGCCCCGGGGACGGCGGGATCCGCCGAAAACCGGGGGTCCCGACGAGAGGTGCGGGCCGGCAGGCTGTCGGAGTAT
This sequence comes from Planctomycetota bacterium, assembly GCA_029932425.1. Taxonomy (GTDB): domain Bacteria; phylum Planctomycetota; class JAJSAM01; order JAJSAM01; family JAJSAM01; genus JAOZQC01. Next base: position 1,078 of record JAOZQC010000273.1, read on the forward strand.
GGATGCGAGTCCCGCGCAGGGGTCTTGCGAGGCTCATGCAAGGCGCGCGGAGGAGTCGACCCTTGACGGGTCGACGACGACGTGCAACGCAGCAGGAGACCGCAACCCCCCTGCGCCCTGAGGGTTACGGCGGCGTGGGCCCGTCTGCTGCGTTGCCGCTCCCAGACCATGCTCATGCATCGCTAACAGATCCGCGCCTTGCATACGGGACCCACGGCGCTCGTAACGGGGCCGCACTTCCATACTCCGACAGCCTGCTAGGAGCGGGCGGAGGGGGCCAGGCTCCTCTTGACGTGCAGGATCCAGGGGATCTCCTTCGTCGACCAGCGGAGCCTCGCCAGGTCCAGGGAAGCGCCGTGGATCTCCCGGAGAGAGTCCATGAGAGGCTCCGGGTCGTCCGGGAGGAGGAGGGTGAGGACCTCCCCGCGCCTCAGCCTCTCCACGGCCTCCAGCGTCCGGGAGAGCCGCTCCTCGCCGGGATCGGTGCGGAAGTCGATTTCCATCGGGATGCCTCCGTGCGGCTCGACCATCGTAGCGCCCCGGGGGGAAACCGCCCAGGGCTCCCGGGCCGGGCCGCCCGCCCTCAACGCCTCGACTCGCCGAGCGGAGCTCCGTCGATGGTCCAGCTTCCGCCGCGACGGACGAGGGTCCAGGTCCAGGGGGCGGCGCCGGGATCGGTGAGGACCTCGAGGGTGGCCTTGTCTCCCGAGATCCGGGCCGGGCCCTGGAGCTTCCACCGGGCGATCCAGTCCTTCCGGAACTCGAGGTTGCGCGCGTACAGCTCGCGAGGCGAGAGGACGAGGAACTCCTCGGGGCTCGAGCGGTACTGCTGCCGGATCATGTTCTCCAGGGCCTTGCGGGAGGGGCCCCCGCTCCGGAGGATCGCCCGCTGCCGCTCCACTCCCGCCGCCCACTTCCGGCGAAGGTTCTCCGAGAGCAGCCCCCAGACCTCGTCGTACCGCCCCTCCCGGACGTGGCGCACGCAGGCCCGGAAGGCCTCCTCCGGGGTGCCCGCGCCCGACTCGCAGGCCGGCACCCAGAGCAGGGCGGGCAGCAGGAGGAACACGCCGCGCTTCGTCATGCCTGAGCTCCCGGAAAACCCCATCCTATCTTACGAGCCCGGGCCCGCCCCGCGCCCCCAAACTCCCCGGAGGAGGATCCCCTGCGCGGCCGCGGACAGGAGGACCACCCCCGCCGCGAAGGGATAGACCGCCCGCGGGGTGCCCGCCAGGTGGGCGGCGGCTCCCGCGAGGAAGGGGACCACCACGTGGCCGGTGCCGAGCACGGTCTCGTGCAGGCCCGCCCTCCCCCCCCGGGAGACGTCGGAGTGCAGGCTGTAGTAGATGGAGGAGAAGTAGGAGATCGCGAACCCGAAACCGATGGCCGCGGAGCAGGGGAGGAGCGCCCACGGAGCCCCGCGGCCGGCCAGCCCCACCGCGGCCGCGGCGCAGAAGAGCTGCGGGGCCAGGTGCACGCCCCGCCGGTAGGACCAGTCCGGCCGGGCCAGGAGGACGGCGAAGCCCAGGGTCTGGGCGAGGAAGATGCCGCCCACCACCACCCCGTACGCGCCGCCCCCGCGCGAGAGCGCGGCGTTCCAGTCCGGGTACTGGTTGATGACGGTGGTCCCCAGGCCGAACGCCGCGAAGTTCGCGAGCAGGGCGGAGACGCGGAACCGTTCCCGGACCCGCCCGGGCACCGCCCCCCTCCCCGCGGCGAGGGGGGCTCCCCGGCCCCCGCCCCGGGGCACCCGGGGCGACAGGAAGAGGAGCACGGCCGCGATCCCCCCCGCCACCAGGAAGCCGTCCCGCCCCGCCGTCCCCACCAGGAGCCCTCCGCCGAGCACCCCGAACCCCTTCCCCGCGCTCCAGGTGACGTTGAACCAGCCGAGGTGCCTTCCCAGGGTCCGGGGAGTCGACTCGTCCGCGATGGCGGCCTGCAGCGCGGGCCAGAAGAACGCCATGCCCAGGGCGATCACCGGCAGGCCGGCGTAGAAGTGCCAGAGTCTCGTCCCCAGGCGGAAGGCGAGGCAGGTGGCGGCCACGAGCCCCAGGCCGAGCCTCATGAGGGCGGTCCGCGAGACCCGGTCCGAGATCCTCCCGCCGAGGAGGGCGGTGGCCGCGTACCCGGCCCCCCACGTCACCGGGATCACCCCCAGGGCCACCGACCCCGCGCCCGCGCGCTCCGCGAGGAGGGGCACCAGCGAGAGGGCGATGTAGATCGCGAGGTCCATCACGCCGCCCATGACCACGTAGCGCCCGACCCGGCTCATCCGGCCAGGATAGCCTCTCGCCCTCCGCGAGTCACCCCGGGCGCGCCCGCCCTCCGCGCCTTCGGCGGGCGGACGAGGTTGCGGCTATCGCCGCCGGTAGCTCCGCCACTCTCTCCGCCAGGCCTCGTTCCCGGGCTCCAGGGCCAACGCCCTCTCCAGGCAGCGGAGGGCCGTGGACGGGCTGTGGAGGTGCTTCCCGTGCAGGCGCCCGAGGAGCGCCCACGCCTCGGCGCAGAACGGATCCAGGCGAGTGGCGGAGTCGAGGAGCCGGAGAACCTCCGGGAGAGGAGGGCTCTTCCGCGCCAGGAGCAGGCGGGCCCGGAGGAGGGCGGCGGGGGTGTAGCCGGGCCGCCGCCGGAGGACCTCCTCGAGCCGCTCCCCGGCCTTCCCCTGGTCTCCCTGGGCCAGGAGGAGCCGCGCCTCCCTCAGGGCCTTCTCCGCGGGAGGGAGGGCGAGGGTGCGCAGCACCTCGAGAGCTTTCCCGGGTCCCTCTCTCCGGTGGAGGAGATCCACGAGCAGGAGCCCCGCCTCCCGGTACCCGGGGCACAGGCGGAGCACGGCCCGGAGTTCCCGCTCCGCGGCCCCGTCCTCCCGGATGTTCCGGAGCCCCCGCGCCCGGTCCGTGCGCTCCACCACCTCCGGCGTGACCAGGGCGGCGCGGGCCGCCGCCCGCAGGGCCGGCGAGGGCGAGGCGAGCAGCCGGAGCAGGGGGGGGCGGGCGTCGGTGCGGCCGGATCGTCCCAGAGCCTCCGCCGCCAGGATCACCAGGTCCTCCCGGGGGCGGTGGAGGAGGGGCAGCACGGAGGAGAGATCCCGCCGCGCGAGGTGCGCCAGGGCCTCCACCGCTTCGCGCCGGAGCGCGCCCAGGGAGAGCCCGGCCTGGGCCACGGCGTCCGCGGCCTCCGGAGCCCCGATCCGGGCGAGGAGCCGGACGGCCTCCCGGCGCCGGGTCAGGTCCGCCCGGGCCCCCGCCGTGGACAGGGCGCGGGCCGGGAGGGCGGGGAGCTCCGCCCGGAGGATCCCGAGGAGCACGGGGACCGCGTCCCGACCCGCGGCCCGGAGGGCCTGCGCGGCCTCGAGCCGCACGCGGGGGCTCCGGTCTCCGAGCGCGGCCGCCGCCTTCTCGAGCTCCCCCCCCGCCGCCGCGCCCCCCGCGGCGAGGACGGCCAGGAAGATCCCCGCGATCCCCGCCCCCCGGGATCCCCAGAACCGGAGCCGGGACCGGAGCCGCCTCCGCCCCGTCCTCGCCTCGAGCTTCCGCCGCAGGGCCTCCACCTCCCTCGCGTACGCCCCGGCGTCCCCCCGGGAGAGCGGCATCCCGCCGTAGCGGCAGGCGCAGAACGCCCGGGTCAGCGTTCCCACGGCCCGGAACTCCTCTCCCAGGGAACGCATCACGGTCCTCGCGAACTCGCGCGGGGTCTGGTGGCGCCGCCGCCGCCACCCGTACCGGGAGAGGAGGGCGAGCATCCGCTCGTAGAAGGGGACGACCGTCCTCCCCTGCTCCCGGGCGCTCCCGCCGCGCCCCAGGAGGGCCCTCCCCCGCGCCGCCGCCGACCGGGCCCCGCGAAGCACGAGCCCCAGGAGGAGGAGCACGATGAGCCAGGAGAGGACCCTTCCCAGGGATCCGACCCCGAGCCCCCCGGGGAGGATCCCTCTCACATAGGCCTCCACGGCCCGGAGGATCCGGCGGATGAGCGAGGGGCGATCCCGCTCCTCGAGGGCCTTCGCCGCCGCCCGGGTCCTCCCGGAGGAGTCCTCGCCGAAGATGCTCCGCAGGGCCCGGGGAGAGAGGTCGTCGAGGGGCGGGGGGCTGGGATCGAGCCGGAGCCAGCTTCCGTCCTCGAGCGGGACCTCCACGCAGGCGGAGAGGTCCCCGGTGCGGTAGACGGTGAAGTCCGCCCCCTCCACCGCC
>JAOZQC010000274.1:0-2124 GCA_029932425.1 Planctomycetota bacterium
CGGCCGGGGGTTGGGGGGCGGGGACCGGGGGCCGCCCGGGAACCCGGAACCCCGCCCGCGCCCCCGCCCACCCCCGCGCCCACGGGCCCGCATCCGGCGGCAGCGCCACTCCGGTGAGCGCGGCCAGGGCGGAACCCGCCTCGTGCTTCACGCGGCCCCGCTCCCGGGCCAGCCTCCGGATGAGGGCGGGCACCGCGGCCGGTTCCCGGAGACCGGAGAGAAGCCGGATCGCGGCCACCCGGACGGACCAGCTCTCGTCGTCCAGGGCCTCGAGGAGGGCGGCGCGCGCCCGGCCGCGGGGACCCCCCGCCAGGACCCGGAGCGCCGCCACCCGGCACTCCATGCTCCGGTCGGCGAGCAGCGGGGGGGCCACGGACCGCGCGGCTTCCGGGTCGAGAACGAGGAGGGCCCGCAAGGCCTCCGCGCGGGGCCTCCCCTCGCGCCCCCGGAGTACGGCTGCCGCCCGCAGACTGGGGCCCCGACCGCCCGATCGATGGACCAGGCCGGCGGCAGCCTCTCGTACTCCGGGGTCGCGGTCGGAGAGCGCCTTCTCGAGGAGGTCCTCCGCCCCCGTCCCGGGAGACGCTCCCCGCAGGAGATGCCGGTAGCAGGCCAGGCGCACCCGCGGATCGCGGTTCGAGAGCCCCCGGGACCGGACGAGGGCGAGCTCGGCGGGTCTCCGCCGCCCGGCCAGCAGCCGGCGGGCCGCGCTCCGCACCTCCGGGTCCCGGTCCCCGAGCGCCCGCAGGATCAGGAGGAGGCTCGAGCGATCCCGGCTGCCCGCCAGGAGGCCGAGCCCGCGCCGGCGGACGGCGGGATCCCGGTTCGAGAGCATCCGCGCGGCCCGGCGCAGCTCCGCCCCTCCGCCGGCGCCGGCGGCCGGCGCCAGGAGGGCCGCGAGGAGAACGAGCGTTCCCGGTATCTTCCGCATTCCCGCCTCCGGCCGCTCGTCCGGGAACCCCGTCGGAGAAGCGGCCGAACGGTTGCGGAAACCCGAGAACCCCCCCCGGGGGAACGGGGCGGTCTCGATCGGGGAGACCGGGAGAGGGGGGCCGAGCAGGCCTGACCACGGGCCCGGAGCGGCGGCAACCGCCGCACTCCGCGGTGGCGGATCGGGCTCCGCCGGGGAGGATTCCCTCAACCGTCCAGGAGGCGACGGATCTCCGCGAGGTCGCCCGGGGTGAGATCGAGGAGGGCCTCCCGCAGCCGCGCCAGCGCGGCGGACCGGGGATGCCAGGCCTCGATGCGCTCGCGCAGGCCCCCGCCTTCCCCCGCCTCCCGCCGTTCCGCCCGGATGTCCGGCACGCCCACGGGGTTCGCGAGGATCCGATAGCCCAGGCTCTCGAGCACGTCTTCCAGGAGGCAGGGGTGGAAGAGCCCTTCCGCCTGCGCTCCCCGCCCGGGATCCGCCGCCGCGTCGATCTCGCGGCCCAGGGCGTCGAGCGCGCGATGGAGCTTCTCTTCCCGCCGGGCCCCGGAGGTCCGGTTCCGGCGGGGAGGAGATTCCCTCCGGCACCACCGGATCCGCTCCCTGAGATTCGAGATCCCCTCGGCAAGCACCGCCCGCCACGCCTTCTCGGAGAGCAGCCAGTCGCTCCAGCCTCGGTTCAGCGCCTCCGAGAGAGGGCCGGGATCGGCGAGCTCGGCGAGTTCCCCCGCCCGCATCGGCCTCGGGGAGAGGAGAGCGGCGCGCACCAGCACCCAGCGCGGCCCCCGGACCCGGCGGTTCCGGAGAAGCGCGGCCAGACGGCCTCCGGGCCGGATGCCGTCGAGGTCGCGGCGGGAAAGGAGGAACTCCTCGGCCCGGGAGGTCTTCACCTCGATCTTCAGCCGGGGCGGCAGATCAGACGGGATGGTGGCGCCCTCCTTCCCAGCGGCCCAGGCGCCGCCGCTCCGCCCCGTGGCTCTCGAGGAGATCGGCGAACCTCGGCTGGTGGGTGAGGATGACCAGTTGCCGCCGGTTCTCGCAGGTCCCGAGCTCCGCCGCGAGGTTCGCCATGAGCAGGGGATCCATGATGCGGTTCAGGCGCTCGTCGATGGGGCGGAAGATTTCCTCCTCCCGCCGACGGAGGGCGGCGGCCGTCTCCTCGGCCCGGGCGGCGAACTCCCGCGCCGCGGCGTCCC
>JAOZQC010000274.1:2134-2495 GCA_029932425.1 Planctomycetota bacterium
TGGGACCGCAGCGACTCCCGGTCCTCGGATTCCCGGAAGAGGCGATCTCCATCCAGGGCGACTTCCTTCCCCCGGCGGGCGAACAGCTCCTCCGTCTCCGTCACCAGGCGGTCGTGCTCATCGCGGAGCCCCGCGAGGAGGCGAAGGCGCTCCCGGGCCCGACTCCGGGCCTCCTCGGCCCGGCGCTCGCGCACGGTGAGCTCCTCCAGGTCCCGGACGATCCGGGCGTCCACGCGCTCCCCGACCTCCTCGCAGAGCCTCGCCCCCTCCACGGGCTGGCCGCACAAGGGGCATCGCCGGGGGGGATCCCGCCGGAGCGGCCCGCACGATCACCGGGATCGTCGGCGGCCCAGCGGGCACG
>JAOZQC010000274.1:2505-5255 GCA_029932425.1 Planctomycetota bacterium
CAGGAACTCCTTTTCCCGCCCCAGGTCCTTCCGTTCCCTCCGGCACGCTTCGAGGGCCCGTTCCGCCCCGGAGACCTCGCGGGCGAGGGCTTCCCGGTCCATCTCCCTTTCCCCGCCCTCCCTCTCGAGAACCCGGTGCTGGTCCTCCCACTTCCCGGCCAGGTCCCGCAACCGCCGGGCCAGGTCCTCGCACGCCCCCCGGCGCCGGGCGAGATCGCTCTGCTCCCGATATTCCGGGCACTCCGTCCTTCGTTCCGAGAGCCTCCGCCGGAGAGCCTGCACCCGCCTCGCCGAGGTCCGGCCCCCGGGGGGGCGCTCGAGGTCGAGGGCCGCCGCCACCTCCTTGATCTCGCGTTCGACGAGCGCCTCCGGATCCTCCAGGTCCTCTCCGGAGAATCCCGCGGCGAGGGCCTCGCCCTCCCGCTGCTCGAGGCGCCGGAAGAGCTCCACCCTCTTCTCCTCCCATCGCCGCAGGGGGTCCCCCGCCTCGAGATACGCCTCCACCTCTTTCCGGAACGACTCCGCTTCCCCAGACGCGCGCGGAGCCGCCTCTTCATCTTCCTTTCCGCGTCCGCCTCGTCGCCGGAGACGCAGGTGGCGATCTCCTCCAGCAACCCGTGCGCCGCGGCGGGCAGGGCCGCCCGAACCCGGTCCCAGTCCACGTTGCCGCCGCGTCCCGATCCGTCCGTGCCCGTCATGTCCGCCTCCCGGGCTTCCGGCCGCCGTCATGGTACCGCGGCGGGGAGACGGGCGGTAGAGGCGCGGAGACGCCTTCCCCGGGGGCCCTCCACCCGCGGACCGGTCCGGGTGAGTGGTGTGCAATCCTTGCCGCGCCCTCTCCCGGGGGGGTAGGTTCTGCAGCGGCATGCGCGGGATTCGCACAGGGTCTCTCGGGAAGTCGTTGATCGCCTGGCTCGCCGCCTACTTCCTCTTCTTCACCGCCGGGCTCCCCCGGCTCCACACCTGCCGGCCGCTCGCGGAGGCCCTCGAGGCCCCGGCGGGCGCCCGTCTCCCCCGGAACGCGGGGGACGCGGCGAGAGCGCATCACCCCTCCCCTGCCGACACCACCCGGGACGCCGACGACCCCTGCCTCGCCTGCCAGTTCACGGCGGAGGGGATCGGCCTGCCTCCTCTCGCGGCGCAGGCGATCGGGGCTCCCGGTCACTTCCCCGGGCCCGCCTTCCCCCGGGCCGTGGTCCTCCCTCCCCCCGCGGCCCCCTCCTCCGTCCTCCCGCGCGCTCCTCCTCCCGCGGCCGGCTGATCCACGCCCTTCGTTTCCCCCGGCCGGGCTTCGATTCCGCGCCGGGGTAGAGCACTGCCCGCCGAGAGCATGGAGGAGGATTCCGATGAAGCGTACCCGTATTGCGGGCCCGGCCGCCGGCCTGGCCCTCGCCGTCTGTCTGGCCGCCCTGGCCGGTCCCGCCCCGGCGGCGGAGGAGGGAGGGAAGAAACCTCCCCCCGCGAAGTCCCTCGAGAAGCAGGTGGAGGACCTCCGGCGGGAGATGGAGGAGATGCGGCGCCGCCACGAGGCCGAGACGAGGAAGCTCCGGGAGGAGATCGAGAAGATCCGCGCCGGGGCGGAGGAGGAGAAGGGGGGGATGGAGAGCGAGATCGACCGGCTCCTCCGCGAGGCGGACCGGGCCGCCTCCGGCGCGGGGGAGAAGGCCCCGGAGGAGAAGACGTTCATCAACCGGGGCCTCGGTCTCCAGGCCCTGAACCCGGAGATCAGTGTGGCCGGGGACACCTTCGCCGCCTGGCACTCCCGGGAGGACGGGCCCGGGAACACGGACTTCACCTTCCGCACCCTGGACGTGCACGTCCAGTCCTACCTCGACCCCTACTCGAAGCTGAAGGCCGCCCTCGAGTTCCACCAGGAGGGCGCGGAGCTGGGGGAGGCCTACTTCACCCGGTTCGCGGTGCTCCCGGGGCTCAATCTCACCGCGGGGAAGTTCCGGCAGCAGCTCGGCGTGGTGAACCGCTGGCACAAGCACGCCCTGGACCAGGTGGACTTCCCCCTGGCCCTCCGGCAGATCTTCGGACCCGGGGGACTGAACCAGACCGGGTTCTCGCTCGACTGGACCGTCCCCGGGTTCCTGGGCGGCAACCAGGACACGGTCCTCGAGCTCACGGGGAGCACGAGCGGCCGGGTGTTCGCGGAGGCCTCCCGGAGCCTCCCCTGCCTGCTCCTGCACACCAAGAACTTCCGCGATCTCTCGAAGGACCTCTGGGTGGAGTTCGGCGTCTCCGGGCTCCTCGGAGTGAACGATCGCTGGACGGTGGGAGAACACACGAAGAACCAGCGGCTCCCCGTCACCCTGGTGGGAGCGGACCTCACCTTCCGTTGGGAGCCCACGGAGCGGATGCGGTACGCCAGCCTCGAGTGGCGGACGGAGTTCTACCGCCTCCAGAAGGACCTTCTCGCCCCGGACGGGTCGGGGCGCGACCGCATCACGGCCTGGGGGGGGTACACGAGCCTCCAGAGAAAGCTCACCCGCACCCTGGACGCCGGAATCCGGCTGGACTTCTTCCGGCCCGATTCCAAGGACTACGCCCCGGCGGGGAATCTCATGCCGCTCGCCTACGACGGCCGCCGTCCCTACCAGTGGCAGATCTGCCCCTACCTCACCTGGTGGCAGAGCCCCTTCGTCCGGGTGCGCCTCGAGTGCGACTACCTCGGCACCCGCAACGCGGGGCCGGGCGATCTCGCGTTCTTCCTCCAGTTCGTCTTCGCGGCGGGGCCGCACAAGCAA
>JAOZQC010000275.1:0-942 GCA_029932425.1 Planctomycetota bacterium
TGAAACCGGGGAAGCCCACCACGCCGGCCGCGGGTCGCACCCAGGAAACGTCGCCCCGGGTGCGGATCCAGTCGTCCATCACGGAGAGACCGCGGAGGGCGCGCCGGCGCGCGGTCTCCCGGTGCTCCGCGGCGTTCCGCAGGACGGATTCGGCGGCGGCGGCGGCGGGGGCGGGGGGCAGGACGGTGAGGTAGTCGAGGAGCAGCAGGGCCCGCCGCCGGATCTCGGGGGGAAGGAGGAGCCACCCCGTCCGGGCGGGGCCCATGCCGTAGACCTTGGTGAGGCTGGACACGGCGAGGACGGAGGGATCCCCGGAACGGTAGGCGGTGCCGGGATCCCCGTCGAGGTAGTCGCGGTAGACCTCGTCCACCACCACCACGGCGCCCGCGCGGGCGGCGGCGGCGCGGATCGCCTCGAGATCCTCCGCGGGAAGATGGACGCCGCTCGGGTTGTGCAGGTCGGTGAGCAGGACCAGCCGGGCCCCGGCGCGGAGACCCTCCTCGACCCGCCCGGGATCCACGCGGTATCCCTCCTCGGGACGGCGGGGCAGGGGGAGGACGCGGGCCCCGAGAAGGCGGACGAGGCCGGGGAGGTTCTCGTAGGCGGGGGTCTCCACGAGGACCGGGTCGCCGGGGGAGACGTGGAGCCAGACGAGGAGGAAGTTGCCCAGGGTGCTTCCCGGCACGAAGAGCACGTGGTCGGGGGGAACCCCGTAGCGGCGGGCCACGAGCTCCTCGCAGGCGGGGTCGCCGTCCCCCCCGGGGACGCGCCGGGGGGCGGAGGGATCGGGCACCGGGGGCAGGGGGAGCCCCTTCACCCCGGAGAGGGTGAGATCGAACGCGTGCGCGCCGGCGTGCTCCTTGGCCCAGCGCAGGTAGGAGAAGGGAACGGGATCCATGGAGGCATGAAACAGGGGGGGGCCCGCCCGCCGAAGGATTCCCG
>JAOZQC010000275.1:952-5239 GCA_029932425.1 Planctomycetota bacterium
GAGGAACCTCTCGAACGGGGCCGATATCCTGTTGCCGGGAGGCGGGGCGGGCCGGGAAGTCGGCCCGCGAGGGGCGACGCGGGCGGCCGACTCCGCCCGGGGCCGCGGGCTCCGGAGAGACCCGCGCGGGGGTGCGGGGCGGGCGCGGATTTCCCGCCCGGCGTGCGGGCGGCGGCGGGCCGTCTCGGGGAACGGGCCTCCCTCCGGAAGGAGGGGACCCGGTCCCACCGCGGGCCGATTGCGGGCGGGGGATCTCCGGAGGGGGGCGGGCGGGAGGAGATTCGCCGAAAACCGTGCGTCCTGATGAGAGATGCGGGCTAAGCTACCGCCGATGCGGCGGCGAGGCCTCCTGCTCCTGGCGGCGCTCCTTCTCGGCGGGGGGACGGTGCGGGCCGGGGAGGAGACGCGGGCCGCGGAGATCACGGGGGATCGCGTGCGGGTGCGGGCCGGTCCCTCCACGAGGTACGCCGTGCTCGCCCGGCTGGGGCGGGGGGACCTGGTGGAGGTGCTGGGCGGCGAGGGGAAGTGGCGGCGCGTCCGCCTGCCGGGCGGGTACGCGTGCTGGGTGCACGGGAGCCTCGTCCGCCGGGAGAAGGACGGGACCGCGGTGGTGACGGCGACGCGCGTTCTCCTCCGGCCCACGGCGGGCAAGGAGCTGCTTCCGCTGGAGACGGTGCTGGACCGGGGGGAGGTCCTCACGGTGCTCGGGGAGAAGGAGGGCTGGGTGCGGGTCATCGCCCCTCTCCGGGCCTTCGCCTACGTGTACGGCGAGTACGTCCGGCCGCTGGGTCCCGCGCGGGAGTACCGGAGGGAGCTGGCGGCGGCGGCGGAGAAGCGCCGCCGGGAGCTGCTCGCCAGCCGCCCCGGGGAGGAGGCCCGGGCGATCGCGGAGGAACGGGCCCGGCGGGAGCGGAAGAAGGCGGTCATCGCGGCGGGGGCGGAGATCCTCGCCGGCCGGGGGGATCCGGCGGCCCAGGAGCGAGTGCTGCAGCGGGCCGTGCTGGAGGACGACGACGACCTGACGCGGGGGTACGCGCGGGCGCTCCTGGGGCTCCTCGCCCTCCGCCGGGAAGCCGAGCGGCTCCGGGAGGACCTGGCGAAGGCCCGGGCCGCGAAGGAGGAGAGCGTGGCCGCCCTGGAGAAGCGCGCCGCGGAGGCGGAGGCCCGCTACCGGGAGGCCCTGAAGACCGCGCGCGAGCTCCGGCGGGAGCGGGAGCGGCCCTGGCGGGGGGTGGGGGTCATCGAGAAGCGGGACGGGACGACGGTCCTCGTCGCCAAGGGGCGCGTGCTCTTCCGGCTCGTCTCGAAGCGCTTCAAGCTCGCGGACTACGTGGGCCGGCGGGTGGGCGTGAACGGGCGGCTGCTCCCCGTGAAGAAGGACGGAGAGAGCCCGGGCCCGCCGCGGCTGCTCGTGGAGAAGATCGAGATCCTGCTGCTCGAGAGCGGCGGTCGATGACCCTCCGCCTGCGCCTGGCCCTGGCCTTCGCCACGGCCTTCGCGGTGGGTTTCGGGATCCTCGGCCTGACCGCGGTGCGCGTGGCGGGCCGGACCGTGGAGGAGGGGCTGGCGCGGCGCCTGGACCGCACCCTCGCCATCATCCGGGAGAACCCCGCCTTCTTCATCCACGAGGCCGCCCTCCGGGAAGACCAGCTCCGGCAGCTCGCGGACATCTCCGGGTTCGAGATCATCGTCCCGGGAGCGAATCCCGGACGCCTGGCGGGCTCGAGCCTGCCCCGGGACCTGGCCGGCGGGTTCCTGCGTTCCGCCCCCACCGCGGAGCGCTTCCGGGCGGAGCTGGGAGGGGTCGGCTACCTGGGGTCCCGCCTGGTGGTGGACGGGCGGCCGCTCTACCTGCTCTCCCCCGCGGACCCCGTGGAGGAGGCCAAGCGGGCCGCGCGACGCCCCATCTTCCTGGTGTTCGGAGGCGGCCTGGCGGCGGCGATCCTCCTGGGGATCCTGTTCGCGGCCTCCGTCACGAAGCCGCTCCGCCGGCTGGCGGAGAGCGCCCGGGAGGTCCGGGAAGGCCGGCTGGACGTGGAGATCCCGGAGGGGGGCGGCCGGGAGACGACGGACCTGGCGCGGGCGTTCCGGGAGATGCTGGAGGGGCTCGCCCGCTACCGGGCGGAGCTCCTGAGACGGGAGAAGCTCGCCACCCTGGGGCGGTTCTCGGCCTCCGTGGCGCACGAGATCCGAAACCCCCTCTCGGCCATGCAGATGACGGCGGAGATGCTCCGGCGCTCGGCCTCTCCGGAGCAGGCGGAGGACCTGGACCTCCTGCTGTCGGAGATGGCGCGCCTGGCGCACTCCGTGGACGAGATCCTCTTCCACGCCGGGGAGCCGCGGTACGACTTCCGGCCGGTGGCGCTGCGGGAGGTGGCGGAGGAAGCCGTCCGCGTGCTCGAGCCCCGGGCCCGGCACCTGGGCATCCGTCTCCGGCTCGAGGCGGGAGAGGCGCCGGGGCCCGTGGTGCGGGGCGACCGGGGGAAGCTCGCCCAGGCCCTTCTGAACCTCCTGCTCAACGCCCTGCAGGCGTCGCCCCCGGAAGAGACGGTCACCGTGGGCGTGGAGGCCGGGGAGGGGCGGGTCCGGGTGCGGGTCCGGGATCGCGGGCCGGGCATTCCCGGGGAGCTCCTTCCCCGGATCTTCGAGCCGTTCGTGAGCGGGCCCGGCGGCGGCACCGGTCTGGGCCTGTCGGTGACGCGGGCGATCGCCGAGGCACACGGGGGCGCGGTCCGGTACCATCGGGAGCGGGGGGTCACGACCCTCGTGCTCGAGCTCCCCCGGGGAGGCTGACGCATGGCGAGGATCCTGGTGATCGACGACGAGCCGGGCATCTGCCGGGCGCTGGAGAAGTTCCTGCAGGGGGAGGGGCACGAGGTGCGCACCTCCTCCCGGGCGGAAACGGGGCTGCCCCTGGCGGAGGCGTTCGAGCCGGACCTGGTGATCCTCGATGTGCGGCTTCCGGGGATGGACGGTCTCGAGGCCCTGTCACGCCTGCACGAGCGGAGCCCGGACCTGCCCGTGCTCGTGGTCACCGCCTACGGAACGATGGAGACCGCGGTGGAGGCCGTCCGGCGGGGCGCCTGGGACTACGTGGTGAAGCCCCTCGACCTGGAGCGGACCCTCGCGCTGGTGCGGCGGGCCGTGGAGACGCGGGACCGGGCGAGGGAGGTGGCGATCGGCGCCGCCCGCGGGGAGGGGGCGGGGCCCGCCCCCTTGCCCCGGGAGCGGTTTCCGCCCCTCCTGGGCCGCACTCCCGCGATGCAGGAGGTGTTCAAGAGGATCGGGGCGGTGAGCTTGACCGACGTGCCCGTGCTCCTCACGGGGGAGAGCGGCACCGGCAAGGAGCTGGCCGCCCGCGCCATCCACTACGCCTCGGCCCGGGCCGCGGGGCCCTTCGAATGCGTGAACTCCGCCTCCATTCCGGAGGAGCGCCTCGAGGAGGAGCTGTTCGGCAGCGGGGCCCGGGCGGGGCGGATCGCGCGCGCCTCGGGGGGATCGCTGTTCCTGGACGAGGTGTCCGAGCTGCCCGCGGCGGTGCAGGCCCGGCTCCTTCGCGTGCTCGAGGAGGGGGTGCTCGAGGACGTGGATACCGGTCGGCGCATCGAGGTGGATGTGCGCCCCCTCTCCGCCTCCCACGCCGATCTCCGGGCGGCCATCGAGGCCGGGCGGTTCCGGGAGGACCTCTTCTACCGCCTGAGCGTGATGACGATCCGCCTACCTGCACTCCGGGAGAGGATCGCGGACATCCCGTTGCTCCTGGACCACTTCCTGAAGGGCGGGGACGGGCCGCGGGGGGCGATCGGCAAGGCCGCCCTCCGCCCCTTGCTGGAGTACGCATGGCCCGGCAACGTGCGGGAGCTGCGCAACGCCGTGGAGCACGCGCTGGTGCTGGCGCGGGGGGGCACGATCCTCCCGGAGCACCTCCCGGACCACGTGCGGGAGGGCGCCCGCCGCCGCCCCGAGGAGGACGGGGAGATCGTGCGCTCCCTCGTCGAGCGTCTCCTCTCGGCGGGGATCCCGGAGGGCGAGGTCTACCAGGCCGTCATGGACCGCTTCGAGGGCCCCCTCATCGCCGCCGTGCTGCAGAGAACGGGGGGGAACCAGGTGCGGGCGGCGCGGATCCTGGGGATCCACCGCACGACCCTCCGGGCGCGGATCCGGAAGCACGGGCTGTAGCCGGCGGTCCGGATGGGAGCTCGCCGACGAGGTGAAGGGCCGGCCGGGAAGGACCGGGGGACCCCGCCGAGGGCCGCGCATCTCCTTGCGGAGCTCGCGCCGGCGGGG
>JAOZQC010000276.1 GCA_029932425.1 Planctomycetota bacterium
GACACCTTCCTGGTGATCGGGGCCGCCTACCTGGTGCGGAGGGCGGTCGACCTCAGGCGTCGCGGGGCAGGATCTCCTCGGGGGGACGCAGCGGCGGAGGGCTCCGGGACAGGTCCTTCCTGAGGGGGATGGGCGGGAGCCGGGAACCGGCGTAGAGCGGTTCGGGGCGGCTTTCCGGCTCCGCGGCCGGCGCGGGCTCCGGGGGGGCTCCGGGCTCCGCTCCGGAGGAGGCGGGGACCCCGGTTTCGGCCGGGGGCGCCGCGCCGGACGCCTCCCGGAGGGTGAAGTGGAAGACGGCCCCCTCGCCCGGCTCGGACTCCACCCACACCCGCCCGCCGTGCAACTGGACGATCTCCCGGCAGATCGCCAGCCCCAGGCCGGTCCCGTCGTGGCTCTCCCCGCGCGTGTCGCCGCCCCGGCGGAACTTCTCGAAGATGTGCTCGGCCTCGCCGGGAGGAATGCCGGGCCCCCGGTCGCGCACCCACATCTCGATCATCCCGTCCGCGGCCCGGCCTCCGCCGATGGTGATCCGGCTCCCCTCGCCGCCGAACTTGACGGCGTTCGAGAGGAGGTTCGTGAGCACCTGCTGGAGGCGATCGCGGTCCCCCTCCGCGGGCGGAAGATCCGGGTCGAGGGCGGTTTCCACGGTCTGGTCCCTCTCCGCCGCGAGGGGGGAGAGAGAAAGGGTCACGTCGCGGACGAGCCCGCGGAGGTCCACCGGCTTCCGGGAGAGGTTCATCCGGCCCGCCTCGATGCGCGCCAGGTCGAGGAGATCGTTGATGAGCCGGGTGAGCCTCTCCGACTCCTTGTTGATGATGGAGAGGAACTCGCGCTTCACGTCCTCGTCGGCATCGTCGTACACCAGCAGGATCTCGGAGAAGGAGCGGATGGAGGTGAGAGGGGTACGCAGCTCGTGGGAGACGGACGAGAGGAAGTCGTCCTTCACCCGCTGCAGCTCGAGGAGCTTCTCGTTCAGGAGGTCGAGCCGCTCCGCGCGCGCCGTGGCCCGCCGGTTCGCCTCCTCGAGATCCCGGTTCGCGCTCTCCAGCGAGGCCAGGAGCCGCTCCGACTCCGAGACGTCCCGCGCCACCACGAGGATCATGGGTTCCTCGCCCACGTCGATGATCGAGAGGGAGAGGGCGACCCGGATCTCCTCTCCGGCCCGCCGCAGGGCCACCGTGGGGGCCTTGGCCCCCGCCCGCGAGAGCACCCTCAGCTCCTGCTCCGTCCGCTCCCCGATCTCCGGGCCGAAGATCTCTCCGAGATGCCTGCCCGTCAGCTCGTGGGCGGGGCAGCCCATCATCTCCGCCATCCGGGGATTCGCCTGGCTCACGGCCAGCGTGGCGAGGTCGGCGATGACGAACCCGTCGTTCGCTCCCTCGAAGATCCGCCGGAAGCGCTCCTCCGAGGAGAGCAGGAGGTTCAGGGTCTCCCGCAGCTTGGAGCTCACGCGGTCGGCCTCGAGGCCGCGCTGCGACAGCTCCTCGCGGACGGCGTCCAGGTCGCGCCGGGCTTCCGCCAGGCGGTCCGTGAGCTGCGCCACCTCCGCCCGGGTGCGCGCCGGCGCGGGAGCGGGCGCCTGCACCGCGGGAGCGGGCGCGGCGGCGCGGCGACGACGTGCGCCGCCGGCGAGGAGGGCCGCCCCCAGGAGGATGGGGAGGCCCGCCAGCCGGAACCCGGACACGAGCGCGGCGTGGAGCGGCCGGGCGGGGTCCAGGAAAGCGGCCCCCGGCTCCCGGATCACGAGGGCGGCTCCCGCGAGGACGAAGGAGAGGAGGAGGAAGAGGACGCCGAGGCCGAGGAGGAGGGTCCCGGGGCGGAATCCGCGGCGAAGCCGCAGGGCCACCCCGAGAAGCGCGACGAGGCAGAGGGCCGCGCCCAGGCCCTCGCGGGTCGCGGGATCGCCGAGGTGGATGAGCAGTCCCCGCATCAGGCGTCCGGTACGAGCAGTTCGCGCACGCGTTCCGTGATCCGGGAGGGGCTGAAGGGCTTGGTCATGTACTCGTCCGCCCCCAGCGCGAGCCCCTTGGAACGGTCGGATTCCTGCCCCTTGGCGGTGAGCATGATCACGTAGGTGCCCGCGAGCTCCGGGTCCCCCTTCACTTCCTCGCAGACCTCGTACCCGTTCTTCTTCGGCATCATCACGTCGAGGAACATGAGGTCGGGACGGAACTCCCGGACCTTCACCATCGCTTCCTCGCCGTCCCGGGCGTCGGCGACCTCGAATCCCTCCTTGCGCAGCACGAAGGTCAGCGAGCGGAGGATGAACGGTTCGTCGTCTACGACCAGGATGCGGCCCGCCATGGTGTCGTCCTCGGGTTCGGATGTCCTGCCGACAGGCCTCTATCGGCCGGCCGGTCCGGCCACCTTGAGCACGACCAGGGTCATGTCGTCCGCCTGGGCCCCCCCGCCGGCGAAGCCCCGGACCTCCTCGTAGACGCGCTCCAGGATCTCCCCCGCGGCCGCGGACCTCCCTTCCCCCACCACCTCCGCCAGGCGCCGGAGGCCGAACATCCTCCCCGAGGAGTCCCGGGCTTCCGTGATGCCGTCGGTGTAGAGCACGAGCACGTCCCCCGGGGAGAGGGGGAAGCACCGCTCCGTGTACCCTCCATCCTCGAGGATCCCGCACAGCAGGCCGTCGGCGTCGAGAAGCCGGTGCCCCTTCTCGCCCGCGGGGAAGTGGAGGATCGGGTGGTGGCCGGCGCTGGCCACCCGCAGCCGGCGCGTGCCGGGGTGGTAGATGCAGCACTGCATGGAGAGGAACAGCTCGGTGCGGGTGAGGTCGTCGAAGAGGAACCGGTTCACGCGATCCATCGCCGCCGCCGCGTCCGGCGCGTCTTTCATCTCCGAGCGGACCGCGGACCGGGCGACCGCCATCATGAGCGCGGAGGCCACGTTGTGCCCGGAGACGTCCGCGATGATGGTGATGACCTCCCCCGTGTCCTCCCGGACCAGGATGTCGTAGTAGTCTCCCCCCACGTTGCGGGCGGGCCGGCACGCCCCCGCCAGGTCGAGTCCCGGCACCTCCGGCGGCGCCCCGGGGAGGAGACTCTCCTGGATCTCCTTGGCGATCTTCAGCTCCTTCTCCACCTCGATGAGCCGGATGTTCTCGATCAGGATGGCCGCCTGGTGGGCGAGGGCGGTGAGCAGCTTCAGGTCGCCGGAGGTGAAGCTGGACCCGCTCCTCTTGTCCGTCATGTTCATGACCCCGATCGCCCGGGTCCCCTCCCGGGGAAGCCGAACCCCGCCCGGGAGGTCCGCGGGCTCGGCCGCCGTTCCGGATTTCTCACCCTCCACGCAGAGGGGGACGGAGATGAAGGAGCGCGTCGCGTAGTTCTCGTAGCCGCACAGCATCCCTTTCGGGAGGTGACGGACGTCGTCGACCAGACGCGCCGTCCGGCTCTCCACCACCTTGCCGCTGATCCCCTCCCCCACCTTCAGCCGCACGTTGCGCCTCTCCTCCTCCGTGAGCCCCACCGAGGCCGCCACCCGGAGCTCGCCGGTCTTCTCCTCCAGGAGGAGGATGGAGGCGCGATCCGCCCGGATGATCTCGCAGGCCCGCTCGAGGATCACCGTGCAGATGCCCTCCACGTCGCGCACCCGGCCCAGCGCCGCCGACAGGTCGTAGAAGAGGTTCACCTCCTCGTAGGAGTCGAGGATCTCCCGCGACAGGTCGTCGAGCTCGTAGTCCTTCCCGGCGAGCTCGGAAAGCAGGTCGGCCACGTGCCGGGCCAGGGCCACGGCCGCGTTCCGGTCCCGGGGATCGAGAGGGGTGACCTCCACCCGGCCCGCCGGCCGCCCGAAGACCTCGATGGTCCGGCGTTCCGCGATCCGCCGGCCCGGGCGGGACGGCCCCTCGCCGGCACGATCGTCCGCCCCCGGGGAGGGGGCGGCGGGGAACCCGGCCAGGAGAGCCCCGTCCTCTCCGCGGAGAGACACCCGGCAGGCATAGAACTTCGCCGTCTCCTCGAGGAAACGCCGGATGCACTCCCTCTCGAGGATCCGTTCGATCTCGATGCGGTCGGCCGCTCCCACCTTCATGGTCATCCGCTCGTCACTTCTCTCCGTGCGGGTACCCGGAGCTTCGTCATCCGGAGCACGAAGCCGTCCCCCGTGTGAACCGCCTCCACGCTGTCCATGGTGCTCTTCATGATGAACACGCCGTAGCCGCCCTCCTGGAGGGCCGCCGCTTCCGGCTCCGGAACCGCGTCCGGGTCGAACCCCCGCCCCCGGTCGTGCACCTCGAGGACGATGGTGCCCCGATCGATGGTGATCCGGATCCGCATGGGAAGGTCCGGCCTCTCGGCGTGGGCGTGACGGATGACATTGATGCAGGCCTCCTGCAGGACGAGCTGGATCTCCGTCACCTCCCGCTCCTCGAGGCGGAAGCCCGGGCACTCCTCGCAGAGGGCCCGGAAGAAGGCCCTCACCACCCCGAGGTGGGAGGCGCGGCTGGGGACCGCGATCTCGAAGTGATCCCCCATCAGGCGCTCCGGCGGCGTCCGCGGCGTTCCCTCATCCCGCGCTCCCGGCGCGAATGGCGGAGACCGCGAGGGCCTCGTTCTCGTAGATGTCGAAGACCCGGTGCAGCCGGGTCAGCTCGAGCAGGGACCGGAGGTTCCGGGGAAGGGAGCAGAGGGCCACGGCCTTCGAGTTCTCCATGGCGGTGCGGTAGAGAGAGACGAGGGCGCTCAGCCCCTCGCTGTCCGTGAACTTCACTCCCGCCAGATCCAGGACCACGTGACGCCCGGATCCGAGAACCTCCCGCGCCTCCTTCCGGAGCGCGGCCGCCCCCTCGCCCGCCAGGCGTCCCTCGGGATGAAGGACGGCCACCTCCCGATCCGCCTCCGTCCTCTGTTTCATGCTCGGATTCCCTCCCCCCGGCACGGCCCCCGCCGGAGAGGTCACGTGCGGTGCGTCACCAGGTTGTACTTCTTGATCTTCCGGTAGAGAGTGGCCTGCCCGATCTGGAGGCGCCGGGCGGCTTCCGACACGTTGCCCCGGCAGATGGAGAGGGCGCGCTGGATCACCCTCCGCTCCACCTCCTTCATGGGAATCACCACTCCGCTGTCGAACACCCCGCTGCCGTCCTTCCCGTCCGCGGCGGGCCCCGGACGGGGCTCCTGCAGGTGCGTCGGCAGCATGTGATTCGTCACCTGCGAGTGGGTGGAGAGGACCACGATCCTCTCGATCATGTTCCCGAACTCGCGC
>JAOZQC010000007.1 GCA_029932425.1 Planctomycetota bacterium
CCGGGGGCGACGGGATCCGGCGGCCACCCGGCGTCCCGGCGGGGATCGCGGGTCAGCGCCCCAGGATCGAGGTGGCGATCACGTTCTTCTGGATCTCCTTGGTGCCTTCCCAGATCTCCATGATCCGGGCGTCGCGGTAGTAGCGCTCCACCTCGTAGTCCACCAGGTAGCCGTAGCCGCCCATGAGCTGCATCGCTTCCTCGGTGACCTCCATGGCCACCCGGCTCGCGAAGTTCTTCGCCATGGCGGAGAGGGCGGGGTTTCGCTTCTTCTCGTGGTCCAGGGCCCAGGCCGCGCGGTAGGTGATGAGCCGGGCGGCCTCGATCTTCATGGCCATGTCCGCCACCTTGTGGCGGGTGACCTGGTAGTCGGCGATCTTCCGGCCTCCCTGCTCGCGCTTCTTCACGTAGGCGACCGCCCGGTCGAAGGCCCCCTGGGCGATGCCCAGGCTCTGGGCCGCCACCAGCACCCGGCTCTCGCAGAAGAACTCGAGGACCTGGTAGAAGCCCCGGTTCTCCTCGCCGATGAGGTTCGCGAGGGGCACGCGCACGTCCGTGAGGGAGATCTCCGCGGTGGGGGTCATCCGCACCCCCATCTTGTCCCCCACGCTCTCCGCCGTGAATCCCGGCCGGTCCCGCTCCACGAGGATCGTGGACATCCCGCGGTAGGGAGGATCCGCGTCCGGGTTCGTCACGCAGAGGAGCACCACGAAGTCGCAGAGGGTGCCGTTGCTGGTGAAGGTCTTCGTGCCGTTGATCACCCACTCGTCGCCCTCCCGCCGGGCGGTGGTGTCGAGGGAGAGGATGTCCGATCCGTGGTTCGGCTCGGTGTAGGCGCCGGCGGTGGTGGCCTCGCCCGCGGTGATCTTCGGCAGCCACTTCGCCTTGAGCTCCTCGGAGCCGTAGTAGAGGAGGACCTCCGAGGAAAAGGCGGCGATCTCGAAGCAGACGCCGATGGTGGAGTCCTTCCGGCAGAACTGCTCGCACACGAGCACGTGCTCCAGCACCCCGTACCCCCCGCCCCCGTACTCCTCGGGGTAGTGGATGCCCACGAACCCCAGCTCGGCGCCCTTGCGGATGATCTCGCGGGGGAAGGTGTGCTCCCGGTCCCACTGGATGGCGAGATCGCGGTCGAACTCCCCCTCCGCGAACTCGCGCGCCGCCTTCTGGATGTCCTTCTGCTCGGGTGACAGGTGAAAGTCCATGTGCCCTCCTCAGCTCCCCCGGGACCGAGCCGCCTCGACGATGGCGGGCACCACCCGGAAGAGGTCGCCCACCACGCCGTAGTCCGCCACCTTGAAGATGGGGGCGTTCGGATCGCGGTTGATGGCGATGACCCTTCCGGCCCCGGCCATTCCCGCCACGTGCTGGAAGGCCCCGGAGATCCCCACGGCCACGTACACCTTCGGGCGGACCGCCCGGCCCGAGGTTCCCACCTGCCGGCTCCGCGGGAGCCAGCCGCGGTCCACGATGGGGCGGGAGCAGGCCAGGACCCCCCCGAGGGCGTCCGCGAGCTCGCGCACGAGCGCCAGGTTCTCCTCCTCCCCGATGCCCCGGCCGGCGGCGACGATCACCTCCGCCTGGGTGATGTCCACCTCCCCCGCCGCCTCCTCCACGTACTCGAGGAAACGCACCGCGGGCGCCTCCGGCAGCCCCTCCGGGCGGAAGGCCTCCACCGCGCCGGGGCTCCCCCGCGGCTCCGCCGCGGGAAAGGTGGTGGGCCGGACGGAGAGCACCACCGGCTCCCCGGGCGGCAGCACCAGCCGGCAGTGCACCCGGCCGCCGTAGACCTGGCGATCGATCTCGAGTCCCCCGTCCCCGGGCCGGATCCCCACCGCGTCCGTCACGAACGGACGGTGGAGGACGGCGGCGAGGCGCCCGGCCAGGTCCATCCCCCGGTACGAGTGGGGGAGGAGGACGACCTCCGGATCCTCCCGCTCCACCACCTGCCGGAGCGCCGCCGCGTACTCCGGAGGGGAGTAGGCGTCGAGGAGCGGATGATCGAGAAGGAGGACGCGCGCGGCGAACGGGGCCAGCGCCTCCGCCAGGGGCGCGGCCGCCGCCCCCGGGACCACCACCGTCGATTCCGCGCCGGGAAAGGCCTCCGCGGCCCGGATCATCTCCAGGGTGACCTCGCGGAGCTCCCTCCTCCGGTGCTCGGCCAGGACCAGGACCCGGGTCACGGCCTCACCTCCCGGACCAGGTCCACCACCCGGGCCCCGATCTCGCCCGGCGTCCCCTCGAGGATCTCCACGTCCTTCCCCGGGGGAGGCGGGGACAGCCCCACCAGGCGAACGCGCTCCGAGACCTCCGTCCCCAGGTCCTCCGGCTCGAGGACCTCGACGGGGATCCGGCGCGCCTTGCGGATGCCCATGACGGACACGTAGCGGGGCTCGGCCAGGCCCGTCTGGACCGCGAGGACCGCGGGGAGGGAGAAGGCGATCCGCTCCTTCAGGCCCTCCTCCAGCTCGCGCACCGCCTCCGCGGCCCCCTCCCGCACCGCCAGGTCGACGATCATGGTGGCGTGGGGAAGATCCAGGTGCCCCCCCAGGGCGGGACCCGTGGCGCCGTAGCCCAGGTCGGAGGCCATGACCCCGGTGAGCAGGAGATCGAAGCCCCGGCCCCGGGCGAAGGCGGCGATGAGCCGGGCGGGGAGGGCGGGATCCGCGGGGGGGGCCTCCACCGCGATCCTCACCGCGGCGTCCGCGCCCATGGCCAGGCCCTTCCGGAGGGAGGCCTCCGCCTCCTCGTCCCCCGCGGTGAGGACGGTGACCTCCCCGCCGTGCTCCTCCTTCAGGCGGACGGCGGTCTCCACCGCGCAGGCGTCCCACTCCCCCATGTCGAAGGCGAGGTCGTCGGTGTCGATGGACCGGCCGTCCCGGGCGATCTCCACCTCCGCGTCCGTCACCTCCGGAACGTGCTTCACGCAAACCAGGATCTTCATGTTCGGTCCGATCCTCTCCCCGGGAGGCCCGGCTCCCGGCGGATTCCGTCGCCCGGCGCCGGGTCGCGGCCCGCCCCCGGCCCGCGAGGGATCGATTCCCCACCGGGCCGCGCCCGGGACGAGGATCCCTCACCGGGCGGGGTCCGCCGCCCGCCGCCGGCGTCTCTCCTCGATGGAAGCTCTTCCATGGAAGAACCTTATCGTCTTCGCCCGCACGCCCGGCGAGAAAGGCGCGCCGGCCCCGCCCGCGGGCCTCCTCCCCGGGCAAGGTCTCCGGCGGATCCCGCCCCCCCCCGGCGGCACGGCTTCCCGCCGTCGACCCGCGCGGGGGCGACTCCCCGTCACGCCCGGCCCCCTCCGACGATCCTCCGCCGGGGCCGGTCCCGCGTGCACCGCGGATCCCACCCGTCGATGGAAGCCCGTTCCCGCAGGCGGCCCGGCGCCGTCACCCGCACACCGGGCGAGAAACGCGGGTCAACCTTCCAGTCTCTCCTCCAGGAGTTCCGTCACGTCCGCCACGCGGAGCCGGCCCTCGAGGCCGGCCGTCTTCACCGCATCCTCGAACTGGATCAGGCACCAGGGGCAGGCCACGGCCAGGACCTCCGCCCCCGCGGCCGCCGCCTGCCGGACCCGCACCTCCGACATCTTCCCTCCGGAAGCGGGGGTCTCCGGTTCGAACCACATCCGGCCTCCCCCCCCGCCGCAGCAGAGGGCGTCCTCGCGGTTCTGCTCCATCTCCACCAGGGTGACGCCCGGCAGGGCCCGGAGGATCCTCCGGGGCGACTCCGTGATCCCGTGGTGGCGGCCGAGAGAGCAGGGGACGTGGTAGGTGACCCGCCTCTCCGGCCCGGGAACCGGGGCGAGGGCCCCGGCCTCGATCCGTTCCGCGAGGACCTCCGTGACGTGCCGCACGGGCGGAGGCGGTCCCCCCAGGTCCGGGAGCAGGGCCGCCAGGCGGGGGTATTCCCACGCCAGGGCGTGGTAGTCGTGGGGGGAGCCGGCGATGATCTCCCGCACCCCGTACTCCGCGAACCGGGTCAGGTTGGCCTCGAGCATCATCTCGAAGAGCCCGTCCTCCCCGCAGCGCCGCGCCAGGTCCCCCGAGGACTGTTCCTTCTTCCCGAGAATCCCGAAGTCCACCCCCGCGGCGGCGAGCACCCGGGCGGTGGCGCGGGCGATCCCCCGGCCCCGGGTATCGTAGGCCGGGGTGTCGCCCACGAACCAGAGGACGGCGGCCGTCTCCCCCGCGGCCAGGTCCTTCACGGGGAGATCCGCGGCCCACTCCGCGCGCTTCGACCGCGGGGCCTCCCAGGGGTTTCCCCGCTTGGCGATGCTCTCGAGCATCCTCGCGATCCGCGCCGGCACGTTCCTCCCCTCGGAGACGAGGAGGGCCCGCGTCTCCCGGATGAGATCCCGGGCGTCGATGCCCACCGGGCAGGCCCGGCGGCAGGCGCCGCAGGACGTGCAGAGCCAGGGGACGTCCGCAGGGCTCGCCGCCACGCGGTCCCGCCCTTCCGCGGCCGCCCGGCGGAGATCGGCCACCGCCGCCCTCGGGGAGAGGGCCTCCCCCGCCCCGTGGGAGGGACAGACCGTCTCGCACCGGTTGCACCACATGCACGCGTCCGCGGCCAGGAGCTCCAGGCGGCCGAAGGGCTCCGGCGTCTCCTCCCGCTCCTCCGCGGTGCGGAGGACGGGGGTCCGGGCGGCGAGGGCCCGCTGCACCGGCGCGACGAGGGCGTGGCGGAGCTTTCCCAGGGGGAACCAGGCCACGAGCAGCAGCGCCAGGGAGGCGTGGATCCACCAGAAGAGACGGTGGAGGGACCGGGCGGCGTCCGCGGGGAGGGGACCCAGCAGCGCGCCCACGGGGGACCAGTCGTCATGCGGGGGCCGGGTGGCCGCCAGGCGGAAACCCTCCACGAGGAAGCCCGTCACCGCCACCGCGAGGAGGAGGAGCAGGAGCAGCGTATCCCCGGGCTCCTCCCGGTGGAGACGCTTCCGGCGGAGGAGGTGGCGGCGCAGGAGGAGCCAGAGGAGGGCCAGGACGAACGCGGCGCCCAGGACATCGAGGACGAGGGAGTAGACGAGGTAGGTCCGGCCGCGCAGGAAGGAGACGAGGTAGTGATCGACGGTGAGCAGCACCGTCCCCAGGAAGAGGACCGCGAAGCCCCACAGGGCGAGGAGGTGGGCGAGGCCCCCCGCCGGGTCCCCCCGGAAGATCCCCGCCCCCAGGAACACGTCGGCGAACCAGGCGTCGCGGGGGCCGCGGCGCGGCGCCCGCCACCCCGAGCGCCAGCGCCGGACCAGGCGGAGGCTCCCCCACACGAAGATGCCCGACGCCAGCGCGGCGAAGGCGTAGAAGAGCCCGATCCGGCCGATGTTCCAGAAGTGCTCGCGCAAGGGACCTCGCGGGGACGGTGCGGCCCCGCGATTCTATGAAAAACCCCCCGGCGAAGGTTACTTACGGAGGCGGGGACGATTTGTAACCTTCTCCCTCCCCGCGCCCCTCCCCGGACACGCCCCGGCCGCGCCGCGCGGCGGGGACCCTCCGGAACCCGCGCGGCTCCCGCAATCCTCGAGGAGGGGGACACCGGCGCGCCGGCCGGCGGAGCTTCATTCCAGGAGCTCGCGGATGCGGAGGGTGATGCGCTCCGCCAGGCGCACCTCGAGATCGGCATCGGTGCGCTCCATGCGCCTCTTCAGGTCGTTCCACCCGTCGAACCCGGCCCGGCGCGCCGCATCGTCCTTGATCTTCGGGATGTCGTGGACGAAGAGAGGTCCCACCTCGTCCTTCCGGGCCGCCAGCGTGGCGAGGACGTCCCTCGCCACCCGCTCCACCACGGCGGGATCGACGCCCGGCCCCTCCTCCTTCTCGGAGCCCAGCCTCCCGCAGCTCCCGAGCCCGGCTCCCAGCGCCAGGAGCCCCGCCACCGCGAGTCCCCGGATCCTCATGACGCGCCCCCCTTCATCCCGCTCCCCCGGACCGGGCGAGGAGCGCTCTCGCCGCGCGCGCGGCCTCGGCGAGGATCTCGCCCTCGTCCGCCACCCGGACCACGCGGTCCCGCATGAGGACCTCGCCGTCGCAGATCGTGGTGTGCACGTCCCGGCCCGAGGCCGCGTAGACCAGGTTCGAGACGGGATCGTGCACGGGGGTGGTGGCCGGACCCGAGAGGTCCACGAGCATGAGATCCGCCGCCGCCCCCACCTCGATCCCCCCCGGCCCCAGGCGGAACGCCTCCGAGGCCTCGGTGGTGGCGAGGGCGAGGGCCTCCGCCGCGGGCAGGCAGGTGGGGTCCTCGGCCCGGTGCTTCTGCACGAGCGCCGCGATCTTCATCTCCTCGATGAGATCGAGGTTGTTGTTCGTCCCCGCCCCGTCGGTGCCGAGCACCACCCGGAGCCCCGCCTCGCGCGCCTCCCGGTAGGGGAAGATCCCCCCCACCGCGAGCTTCAGGTTCGAGGTGGGGTTCGTGACCACCGTGGCCCCCGCGGCGGCGAGGAGCTCCCGCTCCCCGGCATCCAGCCACACTCCGTGGGCCGCGATGAGGTTCGGCCCCACGAGCCCCACCTTCTCGAGATACCGGGCGGGGCTCAGGCCGTGCCGACGCCGGCACTCCTCCACCTCCCCCCGGGTCTCGGAGAGGTGGATGTGGACGAGGAGGTCCTCCTTCCGGGCGAGATCCGCGATCCACTCGAGGCTCTCCTCGGAGACGGTGTAGATCGCGTGGGGACCGAGGGCCATGCGCACCCGGGGACCGTGGCGGTCCCGGTCCGAGAGGCGCGCCGCGATGCGGTCCCGCTGCTCCCTCGCCTTCTCCCGGTCCCCGAGGTCGATGAAGACGGAGGCGACGTGGCCCTTGACCCCCATCTCCTCCACCGCCCGGCAGACCCCCTCCCGGTGCCAGTACATGTCGCAGAGGTAGGTGGTCCCGCTCCGGATCATCTCCAGGAGGGCCAGGCGCGTGCCGTGGTAGACGTCCTCCTCCGTGAGGTGCGCCTCCGCGGGCCAGATCTTCTTCTCGAGCCACTCCATGAGGGGCAGGTCGTCGCCGTAGCCCCGGAGGAGCGTCATGGCCGCGTGGGTGTGGCCGTTCTTCAGCGAGGGAAAGGCGTGGAGACCCGCGGCCTCGATCGTCTCGTCCGCGGGCCGCTCCTCGCCGAGGGCCGCGATCCGGCCGTCCTCGATGTAGATGGAGGTGGGGGTTCCCCCCACGAAGGGATCCCGGATGAGAAGGCTCACGCCGTCTCCTCCCCTCCCGCGGGGCGGACCAGGGCCCGGAGGATCTCCCGGGTCCGCTCCTCGTTCGCCCGGCGCCGGACCTCGTAGGCCTCGAAGGTGAGCGGCGCCGCCCCCAGGCCGTTCGCCAGGTTGTCCACCAGGCCGAGGGTGGCGTACCCGATCCCCCGCTCCTGGAAGAGCGTGGCCTCCGAGGCGGCGGTCATGCCCACCACGTCCCCGAGCCCGGCGAGCCAGCGCACCTCGGCGGGGGTCTCGAACCGCGGGCCCCGGGTCTCCACGTACACCCCCCCGTCCCGGACCGGGCCGGGCGTGGCGCGGGCGGCCGCCGCCAGCCGCGCCCGGACGCCGGGATCCAGCCGCGGCACGATGTGGAGCCTCTCGTCGGCGCAAAAAGTGGGCGGGGGGTGGACGGAGAGATAGTCGTCCGGGATCACGGCCGTGCCCGGGAGGAGATGCGGGTCCAGGCTCCCCACCGAGGAGATCCCGGCCACGCGCCGGACGCCGAGGGCCTCGAACGCGAGCACGTGGGCGTGGTGGGGGATCCGGTGCGGGGGCCGGTAGATCCCCCCGTGCCCGTGCCGGAGGAGGAGCACGAAGCCCTCGCCCCGGAAGACCACCACCTCGCCCCGCTCCGTGCTCACCCGCTCCTCGGTGAGCCCGGAGAGGAGCGGTCCCTCGAGGAACCCGCTCCCGCCCACGATGCCCAGCGGCTCCGTCATGCCCGGAGTCTTACACGAGATCCGCGCGGACGGGGGCAAAAAGCGCGTCACCGGGGATCCCCGGTGCGGAACGGGTGCGGGGGGGCGTGTCCCGGGCGCGCGGGTTTCCGGAGTCCGATCTCCGTCCCGCGGGCCGCCGCCCGGCCGCCGAGCCGGCCGGGGAGGCGAGGATGGAACACGCGGCCGGCGCCGCGGCCTCCCTCCGGGCGGGGCTCCCGGCCTGCATGCCTCCCCGGGCCGCGCGGTCTTCGCCGGATCCCCCCGGCGGTGTGGCTCCTCGTCGTCGCCCCCCAAGGGGGCGACTCCTCGTCGCGCCCCGCCCCGGACGACGATCTCTCGCGGAGAGCAGCCTGTCGTGAACCTCGGGCTCCACGCTCCCGCGAAAGCCCGTTCCCGGAGGCAGCCTCCGGAGCCAAAGCCCGCACGCCCGAGGTCAGCGGCGCAGGAGCCAGCGGATCCCCCGGACGAGGAGGTCGCGGTCCCCCTCGGGGTCCGGCTGCTCCACCGCCGTCCCCGGCCAGCCCACGGCCTCGCGGCTCGGGCCGAGGCGGATCTCCGGATGGATTCCCGAGAGGAGCACCCGCCCCCGCCCCCGCGAGAAGGCCACCACGGCGGGCTGCCCGCCCTCCCGGGACCGCGCGAGGACGGCCACCCTCGCCCCCTGCCCGGGAACGAGGGCGGGCCCGCCGTAGTAGAGCACCGTCCTCTCCTTCCCGAGCCCCCGGGTCACCGGGTGGGAGGGATCCAACCGGATCCGGGTCAGGGCGTAGCGCGGCCAGGGGGCGATGGCGGGGATCGGCCCCCGCGGCACCCCGGGGAAGAGATCGAGGGGACAGGCGAGTTCCTCCCCCTTCCAGACGATGCGGTCCGCGGCGAAGAAGGCCCCCGCGCAGATCCCCAGGTACCCGCCTCCCGTCTCCACGAACCTCCGGATCCGGGCCGCCCCCGCCTCCCCCAGGACGGTCCGGTAGTCGGCGACCCAGCCGCCCGGGACCAGGAGGATGCGGGCCCGCTTCCCGAGCCTTCCGTCCTCGATCTCCGGCGCCGTCACCGGCCGGAAGGTGATCCGGGCCCCGGAGAGGGCGTCCCCCAGGGCCAGGAGCCCCGGGCCGAAGGTCCCCCGGCCCGCGTAGATCGCCACGTCCGACCGGCCCGTGGGCTCCACCACGATCTGGGCCTCGATCTCCCGCTCTTCCGGGCGGGTCCGGGCCGGGTCCTTCCGGAAGACCTGGCGCATGGGCCCCCGGTACCGGATCCCCCGGCCCGCCACCGCCCGGAACAGGGCGTCGAAGGTCTTCCCCAGGTTCGCGTACGGACCCCGGTGGACGGTGCGGAGGACGAGAAGCGGGGGATCGCGCCGCAGGAAGCAGGGACCGGACGCGAGGCGGACCCGCCGCGCCTCGTCCACCCGGACGGGGATCCGCGCCTCGCTTCGGAGTTTCTCCGCGGGCAGGGCCTTGGGATCGTCGAAGAACACGGCCAGGGCGGGGCCGGCCGCGGCGAGGCCCCGGTCCGCCATCCACGCCGACAGGGTCCGGAAGGCCTCCCCGACGCCCTCGTACGCGCCGCGGTGCGGCCGGACGGCGTAGGTGCGACCGGGCAGCACGCGGAGCGTGATCGGCCCGTATCCGCCGGGGGCGGCGGGGACGGGCGACGCCGTCCCCCCGAGGACCAGGGCAAGGAGCACGCCGAGAGTGCGGAGCA
This sequence comes from Planctomycetota bacterium, assembly GCA_029932425.1. Taxonomy (GTDB): domain Bacteria; phylum Planctomycetota; class JAJSAM01; order JAJSAM01; family JAJSAM01; genus JAOZQC01. Next base: position 9,601 of record JAOZQC010000007.1, read on the forward strand.
TCGCGAACCTCCCTCTCCCGATCCTACCGGACCGGCGCCCGCAGGGTTGCATCTCCCTCCCGGCGGCGCCCGGGCGCCGCGCGGCCGGGGAACCGGCCCCCGCGGGTCGGGCGGCGGCGAACGACCGCGGTCCGCCTCCCGGCTCCGGAACGGCGCTCGGAGAGGACGGGTGGTACAATGGGACGCGGGAGGTCCGGAGTACGCCGAGATGGGGCTGGAAGAGAGAGCACGCAAGCGCCGCCGCCGGATGAAGGTCCACCGGGCCCGGAGCTTCGACGACGCCGAGCGCTGGGACCTCGAGTACTGGCAGTCCCTGACCCCCGCCGAGCGCCTGGCAGCGCTCGTGGCGATCCATCGAGACGTGGAGAAGGTGCGCCGGGACAGGCCCCCGGAATGAGCGAAGAGACCATCCGCGACTTCGAAGACCTGCTCGTGCTGCTCCACCGGCACGGAGTCCGGTATCTCATCGTGGGTGGGTTGGCCTTCATCTATCACGCCAAGCCGCGGTACACGAAGGACATGGATCTCTGGATCGAGCCCACCCCGGAGAACCTGCAGAACGCGAACCGGGCCCTCGCCGAGTTCGGGAGCCCGATCCTCCTATCCGGCGAGGACCCGGACGAGATCGTGCAGATCGGGGCCGCCCCGAACCGCATCGACCTCCTGCAGCGCCTGGGGAGCCTGTCCTTCGCGGAGGCCTGGCGATCCCGGGTGATCGACACCTACGGGGAGGCACCCGCCCTCTGGATCGACCTGGACTGCCTTCTGCGCGTGAAGGAGGAGATCGACACTCCCCGGCACCGGGAGGACGCGCGCATCCTCCGCGAGGTGAAACGCCTCCGCGAGCGGAAGCGGAAGGAGACGTAGCGGCGGACGCCGCCCCGCCCGGCCGGCGTTTCCCATCGGGACGCACGGTTTCCGCCGGATCCCGCCGGAAGCGGCCTGTGGTCGACCGCGGGTCTCACGCTCCGAGGGAACCGCGTCACCAGGACCGGCAGGGAGCCGGGACCCCCGCGCCGGAGGAGGAAAGCGGGCTAGCGGCGCCGGTAGTAGAGGGCCTCGTGGTCCGAGAGGCGGCCCTCCAGGATCAGGCGGCGGATGAGGACCGTGTCCACGTCGCGGGGCCGCCCCGCGAGGGCGGGTCCCGGCCCGGCGGCGCCCGGCCCGGCGGCGGGTCCCGTCGCCAGCAGCACCATGAGCAGGAGCGCGGCGGCGAGGGCGGCCAGGAAGAACCGGTCATCCTTCTCCAAGGTCTTCCTCCTTCTTCCGGGCCAGGCAGCGGTTGCACTGGAGGCAGTCGAGGTCGAACCGCGAGCGGACGCCGAGGTCGCAGTGGGCGTAGGTTTTCGGGCGGGCCAGGCGCGAGAGGAGCGCGATCCGGTTGAAGAGCGAGAAGAAGGCCCCCACGGGGCAGAGGTAGCGGCACCAGAACCGGAACCAGAACACGGAGGCCGCGAGCACCAGGACGATGAGCCCCCACATGAGGGGCGAGGCCTTCCCGGAGAAGGCCACCCCCAGGGGATCGAAGGCGAGAACCCGGTCCGCCCCGAAGAGGGCCGCCGCGATCACCACCACGGCGAGCACCCCGTGCTTCAGGAACCGGGCGCGGCGGTCGAGGTCCGGGGAGACCCGGCGCCGGAGCCCCAGCTTCCCCGCGAGCTCCTGCACCGCGCCGAAGGGGCAGAGCAGGCCGCAGTAGACCTGCCCGAACCCGAGGGAGAGGAGGAGCGCCCCCGCCACGAGCACGAGCCCCGGGAGGTTCCCCGGGGGCGGAAGGGTGAGGCGGGCGAGGTCCGCCACCCTCTCCGCGGAGAACTGCTGGTTGTAGAGGAACCCCGAGACGGCGGCGGCCAGGACCAGGAACAGGGTGCGGGCGCGCGAGCCCCCCCGCAGGAAGACCGGCACCGCGAGGACGAAGAGGAGGAGGGTGGCGCGCCCCGGGGCCCCCAGGCGCTCGAGGATCCCCGGCCGCTTCCGGGGGGCGGGCGGCGTCCGGTGGAGCAGGTCCGCGAGGACGCGGTTCTTCGCCCGGTTCACGGTCTCCACCACCGCCCGGGAGGTGACGGTGGCCCCCGTCATCTTCACGATGTCGTGGGGATCGGCGGCCTCCCCCCGGGAGACCAGGCGGAAGTCGCGCCCGGAGTCCTTCCCCGCGAACGCTTCGAGCAGGGCCGGCAGGTCCTCCACGTAGGCCGGGGTCTCCCGGGACTCGAGCAGCTCCACCCGGCGGATCCTTCCGTCCCGGTCCACGGAGAGGAGGAGGTTCAGCGGCCCCCCGAAGCCGGTGACGTCCCGGACCACCGCCAGGGTGGCCAGGCTGTGGTTTTCGGGGCTCGCCTCCCCCTTCTTCCAGGCGTCGTAGTGGAGGAACGGCTCCTCCCGCTCCACGTACCGGTCCGCGGGGACCACGGAGGCCAGGCGCTCCGGGGAGATCCGCACCACCGGGCGCCGGAGCTCCCGGCGCACGGGCCCGGAGACGGCCACCGCGGCGACGGCCGCGGCGGCGAGGACGAAACCCGTCCGCACGTAGGGGAAGGAGGGGGGGAAGGACCGCATCCGTGCGGTGGCCCGGGGAAGGAGGCGGTCGAAGACGCGCCGGTGCACGGCCCCCTCCAGCCCCGCGAGGAGCGGGGCGCTGAGGAGGGCCACCCCCAGGAACCGGGCGGTGGCCGCGCTCCCGAAGAGGGGGAGGAGGAGCACGCCCGCCAGGACCGCCCCCACCGCCCCCGCCAGGTGATCGGCGATCTCCGTGGCGGCGCCCGTCCTCCCCGCCGGGGCCCCGCCCCGCGCGTGGAGGGCGGCGGCCACCGGGAAGGCGGCCCCGCAGACCGCCCCCGTGGCGGGGAAGAGGGCGAGGAAGGCGGTCTCCCCCGGGAGGACCCGGACCGCCTCCGGGAGCAGGAAGGCGAAGACCGCCCCCACCACGCCCATCCCGGTGCCGATCCCGGGCCGCCCCCTCGTCGCCGCCCCCCCCAGGAAGAGCCCCAGCATGAAGAGCGCGTTGGCGAGCCCCACCTTGGTGAACAGCAGCCCGAAGCGGCTCTGGTAGGCCAGGAGGAGGAGGACGTTCAGGGCGATGGAAGCGGCGCCGAAGGTGACGAGCAGCCACCCGCCCGCGAAGCGCGCGGAGGCGGCGGGGTCCGGGCGGCCGAGGACGTGGCGGACCCGGAAGAGGAGGACCACCGCCAGCGGCAGGAGGAGGATCCAGATCCCCGCCCGGCCCAGCGCCGTGACGAGCGGCGAGAAGCCCGTCCCCTGCATCCGTCCCAGGACGAGGAGGTTCAGGAGGTAGACGAGGGGCCGCCCGTCCGTGCTGGTGAGGGGCTCGCCCTCCTCCTCGGCCCGCTCCCTCGCCTCCTCGAAGGTCCGCCGGGCGAAGGCCACCCGCCCGGGTTCCAGGACCCGCGAGAACCGTTCCGGCTCGAAGCGGGATCGGCGCGGGCCCATGGCCCGGAGCCGCTTCTCGAGCTCCCCCGCGTCCGCGCTCACCCGCCCCGCCTCCGGGGAAGCCAGGAACCAGGCGCGCTCCCCCGGAGTGACCGCCGTCTCCGGGAACACCTCCCGGAGGGTGGCGAGCACGGAGGCCCCGTACCGGGCGAGCTCCGTGCCGTGGGCCGTCTCCGCGGAGGTGACGGCCACCGCGAGCACGCCTCCCGGGGCCAGGCTCTCCCGGACCTGGCGGTAGAACTCCCGGGTGAAGAGCCGCGCCGCCAGCGCGGTGTCGGGGTCGCCCGCGTCCACCACCACGAGGTCGAATCGACGCCCGGCGCCCGCCGCCCGCGGGAGCCACGCCCGCGGGTCCCCCGTCTGCAGGGAGATCCGCGGGTCGGCGAGGGCCCGCCGCGCCCCGGGGGGCAGGTGGGAGAGGAGGAAGTCGCGGCCCGCCCCGTCCGGCTCCAGGAGCACGATCTCCCGGAAGGGATAGTGGAGCAGCTCCGCAGCGAGGGGTTCCCCCGCGAGCCCGAGGAGGAGGACGCGGCGGGCCGTCCGGGGCTGGACGGCGAGGAGGGCGGCGTCGGTGATCTCCGCCCCCCCCGTGGGCCAGGAGAAGAGGAGCTGCCCGTTCGCCACCAGGAGGGTCTGGCGCGCCGTCCGGGCCACCGAGAGCCGGCGGTAGGGGGTCTCGGTCCGGGCGGCGAGGGGCGCCCCCGGGTAGAGGTCCCGCCACTGGAGGCGGTCCAGGCCCCGGAGGACGGGGCCTCCCACGGGGGGGAGGCAGAGGAGGAGCGATCCCGTGAGGACGACGGAGTGCGCCGCCCTCCCGACCCGGGATCCGCTCCGGGCGGCGGCGGCCAGGCCGGCGGCGGCCAGGAGCGCGGAGAGCGGGGGGAGGAAGGGGAGGGCGCCGCGCCCCAGGAGGAGGAAAGCGGTGATCCCCGCGCCCCCCGCGAAGGAACCCAGGCTCTCCAGGACGTACACCCGGCTCACCGCCCGGCCCGGTTCCTCCCGGAGAGCCTCCGCGGCCAGGGGGAAGAGAAACCCGGTGACGAGGCTCACCGGGGCGTTCGTGAGGAACGTCCCCAGGAACAGGGATCCCGCGGGGAAGAGGTCCGTGGGGGCCACCCCCGCGAGGGACCGCAGGGAGCGGACGAGGACGAGCTGGAGGAGCAGGGCGGGAGGGTAGAGCGCGAGGAGATCGGGGAAGCGGGAGGCCGCGCCCCGAGACCGGCGGAGCAGGAGAAGGGCCAGCGCCGCCCCCGCCGCCACCCAGGCGAGCCAGGAGGAGAAGAAGAAACCGATCCCCAGCTCGTTGCCCCCGCAGACCACGAGGTACTCGCGGATGAGCGCCGTCTGGGCGGCGAGCGAGAAGAGCCCCAGGAGGAAGAAGAGGACCGGGAGCAGGCGCCTCCCGCGTCCCGGCACTCCGGGGTCACTCATCCTCGCCGAAGACCTGCGCGGTGAACACCCGGAAGCCCGCCCGCGGCGACCGCCAGGCGTCCACGGGGAGACCGCCCTTCCGGGAGAGGTGCGAGAGGGTCTCCTCGAGGGTCCAGCCCTGCTCCGGGGCCACCTGCGGGAGGTACACCGCCCGGAACCTCCCGTCGTAGTAGAGGAGGATGCCGTGCTTCCCGAGCTCGATCTCCTTCCAGGAAGAAACCTTCCGCGGCGGGGAGAGCGCGGAGATCTCGATCCGGATCCGGTCGAGCTCCTCCTCCCGGACGGGCCGGAACCGCGAGTCGTGCACGGCGGCGTCCACCGCCCGCATCACGATGGACCGGTAGAGGGGGCGCCGGGGCACGATGTCCCCGATGCAGCCGCGCAGCCGGCCCCCGATCTTCAGGGTCACGAAGGAGCCCTGCCGGGGCTTCAACCCGCCGGGGATCTCCCAACCCTCGTCCCAGGGATCGAACACCTCCCGCCGCTTCACGTAGCGGGTGAGCGACGCGCGGGCGAGCTTCAGGGCGAAGGCCTTCTCCTTTGCGGTGAGGGGCCGGGCCACTCGCTTTCGGGGCTTCCAATCGGGGCCCGTGAAGGCGACGCCCACGTAGGTGACCACGTTCGCGGTCTCCCCCGTGGTGCGGGCGGAGGTGTCGTAGGCCACCACCCGGCCCTTCGCCTTCGCGGGCAGGAGCGCGAGGAGGGTGCAGAGGGGGGAGAAGCCGCAGACCGTGATCCCGGTCTTCTGCTTGTAGTCCGCGAAGCCCCGGAGGTCGAGGCGGAGCAGCCGGTCCACGAGCCCCATGTCGAGCTTCTTCAGGTTGTCGAGGAGGTGCTCGTCGGGGGGGAACGGCACGTAGCCGTGGTCGGGCCCGTAGTGGCAGTCGTCGGAGGAGGCGACGACGAGGTCGCCGGGGCCGAGCTCCTCGGCCAGGGCGTCGGCCAGCTCCTCCGCCTCCGAGGGCCGGATGCGCACGACCATGGGCACGATGACGAGATCGGGGATCGCCCGCTGGAGGAAGGGGAGGTGGATCTCGATGGAGTGCTCCGTCCGGTGGGCCCCGGGGACGGTCCGGAAGATCGGCCCCCAGGCCTTCAGGCGGTCGCAGGCCGCCCGGTCGAGGGGGACGCGTCCGAGCGGGGTCTCGTAGTCCGTGACGTCGGGGATGGAGGCGCCGCGCACGGGGGGGGAGCGGTGGTTCACGCCCAGGAGGAAGACCCGGCGGTAGCGCCGGCCCCGGACCGTCCGGTAGACGGCCCCCTGGGCCTTCCCCGCGAAGCGGTGCCCCGCGTGAGGCGCCACGAGGGCGATGGGGGCGGGGCCGTCCCAGGCCGGGGCCGCGTCCAGGAAGCCGTCCACCTCCGCGGCCAGCTCCTTGGGGTCGCCCGGGTACCACGTTCCCGCGAGGGCCGCGGGCCGGACGATGCGGGGACCGGGCGGCGGCCGGCCCGCCGGGGCGCCCGCCGCCCCGGGGCCCTTCGCCGGGTTCGGCTCCTCGCCGCAGGCGGGGGCGGAGAGGAGGAGGAGCAGGGAGAGGAGAGTGAGAACCGCCGTCCGTTTCATGGCGTCACCCCGCGAGGTCATGAGGGTCCGTGAGCCGATCCGGGTCGAAGGGCTTCACGGGAATCCGAAGCCGCCGGGCGGTGCGGATCGCCGCCCGCCGGCCGAGACGAAGAAGGGAGAGACCGAGCGCCCCCGCTCCCGCCAGGGCCGCGAGGAGGAAACCGCGGCGGGTGAGCCCCCCTCTCATTTCCACACCCCCGCGATCTTCCGGCCGCACTTCCCGCAGGCGCCGTCCTCGAGGCGGGGCGGGTAGACCCGGTACGCGATCCGGTGGATGAGTTCCGCGCCGCACTGCGGGCAGAAGGTGGACTCCCATCGAGAACCCGGAACGTTGCCCGCGTACACGTGGAGGAGCCCCTCCTCCCGGGCCGTCCGGCACGCCTCCTCGATGGTCTCGAGCGGCGTGGGGGGGAGGTTTTGCAGGCGGTAGCGGGGATAGAAGCGGGAGAAGTGGAGCGGCGTCTCCGCCCCCAGGTTCTCCCGGACCCAGCGGGAGAGCCGGCGCACGTCCTTCCTCTCGTCGTTCAGGGTGGGGATCAGGAGATTCGTCACCTCGAGCCAGACGCCCTCCTCTTTCGCCAGCACGAGGGCCGCCTGCACCGGCTTCAGGGTGGCGCGGCAGATCTCCCGGTAGAGCCGGTCGTGGATGAACTTGAGATCGATGTTCGCGGCGTCCGTCACCCGGTAGAGCCGCCGGGCGGGGCCGGGATTGATGTACCCCGCGGTGACCAGGACGTTGCGCAGCCCCGCGGCCCGCGCCTTCTCCGAGCACTCGAGGGCGTACTCGTAGTAGACCACGGGGTCGGTGTAGGTATAGGCCACGGAAAGGCAGCCCTTCTCCTTCGCCAGCCGGATCAGGCGGTCGATGGAGAGCCGGTAGGCCGGCTCCTCCTCCGGGTTCTTCTGGGAGATCTCCCAGTTCTGGCAGTTCCGGCAGTGGAGGTTGCACCCGGTGGTGGCGATGGAGAAGATCGGCGTCCCCGGGAGGAAGTGGAAGAGGGGCTTCTTCTCCACGGGATCGATGTGGACCGCGCAGGGTCGCTCGTAGGTGACCGCGGTGAGCCGCCCGTCGAGGTTCACGCGGATTCGACACTCCCCGCTCTGGCCGGGCGCGATCCGGCAGAGCTTGGGACAGATCTCGCACTGCACCACCTGCACGCCGTGATTCTGTCACAGCGGAGCCCGGATTTCACGCCCCGCCCCGCCGGAGTGGGGGAGCCGCGGGATAGACTCGCCGTCGTGGATGCTCCGATCCTGCACCTCCACGAGCCGCGGCTCGGCGCGGGCCTGCCCTCCCGGACGGTCCGTCCCTGGGGCCGGCGGGGGGACGGGCTGCTCGGGGCCTTCCGGCAGGCGCTCGCGGAGCCCGCGGACCGGGTGGTGCTCACGGGGAGGATCTTCGACGCTGCGGACCCCCCCGCCCACCTGGCGGACCGGGCGGCGGCTCCGCTCGCGGCCCTGGCCCGCCGGGGCGTCCCCGTGCTGGTCCCGCCGGGAACGCCACGCGCCCTGCTCTTCCTGGCGGCCGGCGTGGAGCTCGCCGCGGTGGAGCTCCCGGGCCGGCCGCGGGAGTTCTGGAAGGCGGGAGAGTACCGGCTCATCCGGGGAGAGGCGATCGAGATCCGGCGCGTCCCCGTGCCCGGGCCGGTGGAGATCGCCATCGACGTCACCGGCCTCTCCGCCCGGGAGTTCCACGGCCGTCTCCGGGAGCGGCTGGACCGACTCCCGCCCCGCGCGTTCGTCCGGGTGCGGCTCACGGGGGTGACGGAGGATCCGGAGATCCTGTCCTTCGGGGCCCGCGAGCTCCACGCCCATCTCTCCCGGGGAAGGGAGGGGGCCGTGCGCTCGGAGGTGGGCCGCCCCGCGCCGCTCCCGGAGCCGCCCCTCGGGCGGGAGCGCGTCGAGGCCCTCCGCCGGGTCCGGGACGGGCTCCCCGAGCTGCCCTCCGCCACCGGCGTGTACGAGTTCCTGGACGGCCGGGGGCGCGTGCTCTACGTGGGGAAGGCGGTGGACGTCCGGCGGCGGGTGGCCGCGCACTTCCTGGCGGAGGCGAGGGAGGAGTCGCCGCGCGGCCCCATGCTGCTCGCCGCCCGGTCCGTCCGTTTCCGCCCCGCGGAAAGCGACGTGGAGGCCCTGCTCCTCGAGGCCCGCCGGATCCGCGAGCGCCGGCCCCCCTACAACCGGCAGATGAAAGCGCGGGAGGG